>NZ_AJFC01000211.1:0-38681 GCF_000256505.1 Rhodococcus sp. P14
CAAGATTCGTCACAGCATGCAGGACACGCAGTTCTCCACCTCGGTGCCCTCGAGCGCCATCTGCCGCAGCCGGATGTAGTACAGCGTCTTGATTCCCTTGCGCCAGGCGTAGATCTGCGCCTTGTTCACGTCGCGGGTGGTGACGGTGTCCTTGAAGAACAACGTCAGCGACAGGCCCTGGTCGACGTGCTGGGTGGCCGCCGCGTAGGTGTCGATGATCTTCTCGTACCCGATCTCGTACGCGTCCTGGAAGTACTCCAGGTTGTCGTTGGTCAGGTAGGGAGCCGGGTAGTAGACGCGACCGATCTTGCCTTCCTTGCGGATTTCGATCTTCGACGCCACCGGGTGGATGCTGCTGGTGGAGTTGTTGATGTACGAGATCGACCCGGTGGGCGGCACGGCCTGCAGGTTCTGGTTGTAGATGCCGTGCTCCTGGACCGACGCCTTCAGCGCGCGCCAGTCGTCCTGCGTGGGAATCGCCACGCCGGCGTCGGCGAAGAGCTGCCGCACGCGGGCGGTGGCCGGCTCCCATACCTGGTCGGTGTACTTGTCGAAGAACTCGCCCGAGGCGTACTTCGACTCGGGGAAGCCCTTGAAGTACGCACCCCGCTCGATGGCGAGCCGGTTCGACGCGCGCAGCGCGTGGTAGAGCACGGTGTAGAAGTAGATGTTCGTGAAGTCGACGCCCTCTTCGGAGCCGTAGAAGATGCGCTCGCGGGCGAGATAGCCGTGCAGGTTCATCTGCCCGAGCCCGATCGCGTGGGAGTCGTTGTTGCCCTGCTCGATCGACGGCACCGAGTAGATGTGGGTCTGGTCCGACACGGCGGTCAGCGCCCGGATCGCCACCTCGATGGTGTGCGCGAAGTCCGGCGAGTCCATCGCCTTGGCGATGTTGAGCGATCCCAGGTTGCACGAGATGTCCTTGCCCACATGGCTGTAGGACAGGTCCTCGTTGAAGGTGGAGGGTGTGGAGACCTGCAGGATCTCCGAGCACAGGTTCGAGTGGGTGATCTTGCCCTTGACGGGATTGGCCCGATTGACGGTGTCCTCGAACATGATGTACGGGTAGCCGGACTCGAACTGCAGTTCCGCGACGGTCTGGAAGAACTCGCGCGCCTTGATCTTCGACTTGCGGATGCGCTTGTCGTCGACCATCTCGTAGTACTTCTCGGTGACGTCGATGTCGGCGAACGGCACTCCGTAGATGCGCTCGACGTCGTACGGCGAGAACAGGTACATGTCCTCGTTGCGCTTCGCGAGCTCGAACGTGATGTCGGGGACGACGATGCCCAGCGAGAGGGTCTTGATGCGGATCTTCTCGTCCGCGTTCTCGCGCTTGGTGTCGAGGAATCGGTAGATGTCGGGGTGGTGCGCGTGCAGGTACACCGCGCCGGCGCCCTGGCGGGCCCCGAGCTGGTTGGCGTAGGAGAAGGAGTCCTCGAGCAGTTTCATGATGGGGATGACGCCGGAGGACTGGTTCTCGATCTGCTTGATCGGCGCGCCGTGCTCGCGGATGTTGCTGAGCAGCAATGCGACTCCGCCGCCGCGCTTGGACAGCTGCAGCGCCGAGTTGATCGAGCGGCCGATCGACTCCATGTTGTCCTCGATCCGCAGCAGGAAGCAGGAGACGGGCTCGCCGCGCTGCTTCTTGCCGGAGTTGAGGAACGTCGGGGTCGCGGGCTGGAACCGGCCCGAGATGATCTCGTCGACCAGGTGGGTCGCGAGCTGCTCGTCGCCGGCGGCCAGGGTCAGCGCGACCATGCAGACGCGGTCCTCGAACCGCTCGAGGTAGCGCTTGCCGTCGAACGTCTTGAGCGTGTACGAGGTGTAGTACTTGAACGCGCCCAGGAACGTCGGGAAACGGAACTTCTTCGAGTAGGCGTGTTCGAAGAGCTGCTTGACGAACGGCCGGGAGTACTGCTCGAGCACCTCGGGTTCGTAGTAGTTCTCCTCCACGAGATAGTCGAGCTTCTCGTCGAGGTTGTGGAAGAACACCGTGTTCTGGTTGACGTGCTGCAGGAAGTACTGGCGGGCGGCGGCGACATCCTTGTCGAACTGGATCTCGCCGTCGGGTCCGTACAGGTTCAACATCGCGTTGAGCGCGTGGTAGTCGAGGCCCTTGAGGGACTCGTCGATCTTGGCGCTCGCTGCCGGCGCGGCATCGGTGACGGTCACGGTGCTTGCTCCCACTGTGAGTAGACGGGTTCGCCGCGCCCGTAGCCCGACGGCGGCGCAGCGTTGATGGAGTGGACGGGTGGGGTCGCGGTCAGGCCGACTGCAACGACTGCGCCCAGAACTGCGTCAGGCCCTCCCGGACGCGCTCGACGTCCTCGGCGGTACCCATGAGTTCGAACCGGTAGAGGTACGGAACCTTGCACTTCTGGGAAACCACATCCCCGGCGTAACAATAGGATTCGCCGAAGTTGGTGTTGCCGGCGGCGATGACCCCGCGAATCAGCGCACGGTTGTGCGGATTGTTGAGGAACCGGATCACCTGCTTGGGCACGAAATTCGTGTCCCGGCCAGTTGCGGTGGTGCCACCGCCGTAGGTCGGCAGGATCAGCACGTACGGTTCGTGCACCTCGAAGGCGCCGTCCCGGTCGTGCAACGGGATCCGGGTGGCCGGCAACCCCAGTCGCCGGACGAATCGGTGCGTGTTCTCCGATGCGCTCGAGAAGTACACCAACGAGGTCATGGATGTCTCACATCACTTCGCTCGGGTCCGGCGACCGGCCGCAGGGGCGGTGGGTCGGCTCGCGACGGGGTCAGGCAGCGACGGCGAGGGCCTTGATCCGGTCCGGGCGGAAGCCCGACCAGTGCTCGTCGCCGGCGACCACCACGGGGGCCTGCAGGTAACCGAGGGCCATCACGTAGTCCCGCGCTTCGGGGTTCTCCGAGATGTCGACGACGGAGTACTCGATACCGGCCTTGTCGAGGGCCCGGTAGGTGGCATTGCACTGAACGCAGGCAGGCTTGGTGTAGACGGTGATGTTCATGGCTTCCCCTTTTCGGCAACCTGACGACTGACTGCACAGCAGTGCCTCGAGGCCCGTCGTACCACTGCGATCCCGCTTCCCCGAGGGACCGGAAACGATCAAGCCTTCCAGCGCTCTAGACACTACACCTAGTGGCCGACAGAATCATAGAACGCGAGATGTTGTGAGTTACAGCCTTGATATTCCCAGGTCGTCACTCGCCCGCAGCGCTGTCGGGCAGGTGCGGGAGCACGTCCTCGAGGCGCGCCGGCAGCCGTCGTACCCGCGCCCCGGTGGCGTGCCACAGGGCGTTGACGACCGCCGCCGCGCTACCGACGATCCCGATCTCCCCGACCCCGCGCGACCCCATCGGTGTCGCGTGCAGGTCGTCCTCGTCGAGCCAGGTCGCGTCCACGTCACCGATGTCGGCATGGGTGGGGATGTGGTACTCCGCCAGATCGTGGTTGACCACGTGCCCGGTGCGGGCATCGCGGATGCTCTCCTCGTGCAGCGCCATGGAGATGCCGAAGCACATCCCGCCGATCAGCTGCGAACGTGCGGTGCGGGGGTTGACCACCCGCCCCACCGAGAACACACCGTGCATCCTCGGCACCCGGATCTCGCCGGTGTCGACGTCCACCCGCACCTCGGCGAAATGCGCGCCGAACGACTGGATTCGGTAGTGCTCGAGGGCGGGGTTCTCCTCGGCCGTCGCCGAGGCCTCGGCGCCCGGATCCGGCCGGTCACCGTGCCGCTTGCGAAAGGCGTGGGCCGCGGCGACGATCGCGGTGCCCCACGACGAGGTGCCGGAGGACCCGCCGGCGACCGTGGCGTTCGGCAGGGCCGAGTCACCGATCTCGAGGTGGATGTCCTCGGGTCCGCATCCGAGCGCATCGGCCGCGATGAGCGTGAGCGCGGTCCACGCACCGGTCCCGATGTCCGCGGCGCCCGTGCGCACGGTGTAGCGACCGTCACCGTCGTGGCGGACCGCGACCTCGGTGCCGGGGTTGAGCAGGTGCGGATAGCTCGCTGCCGCGACTCCGGTGCCGACGAGCCACCGGCCGTCGCGGCGGGTGCCGGGGGTGCGGTCGGCCGGATCCCAGCCGAACACCCGCGCACCTTCACGCAGGCACTCCACCAGCCGTCGCGACGACCACGGACGTCCGGACTCGGGGTCGACGGGCGGGTCGTTGCGCACGCGCAGTTCGATCGGGTCCAGCCCGCACGCCACCGCGAGCTCGTCCATCGCGACCTCCCCCGCGAACATCCCCGGCGCCTCCCCCGGTGCCCGCATCCAGTAGGGAGCAGGCACGTCGAGGGCGACGATGCGGTGCGAGGTACGCCGATACGGCGCGGCGTACATCCCCCGCGACGACACCGCCGTCTGCTCCGCGTACTCACGCACGTGCGAGGACTGCGAGAAGGCCTCGTGTACCACCGCCTCGAGCCGCCCCTCCCGGCTCGCGACCAACCGGACGTGCGAGACGGTGGGCGGGCGGTACCCGACGTAGCCGAACATGTCCTGCCGGGACACCGCGAACTTGACCGCCCGGCCGGGCAGCAGGCGCGCCGCCATCGCCGCCACGACGTCGTGGGCGTGCGGCGCCCCCTTCGAGCCGAAACCGCCCCCCACGTAGGGACTGATCACCCGCATCTGCTCGGGGCGCAGACCCAGCACGGGCGCCAGGGTGGAGACGACGCCGTGGGTGCTCTGCGTGGAGTCGTACAGCGTCAACGACTCCCCGGACCACACCGCGACGACGGTGTGCGGTTCGAGCGGGTTGTTGTGCTCCTCGGGTGTGGAGTACCAGCCGTCGACCACGACGCCGTCGCGCTCCGCGACCTCGGCCGCCGCGGCGTCGCCCTGCTCCGAGTCGGTGGGATAGCCGCCGTTGGCCTGTTCGGGGGCATAACTGCGCGGATGATCGGGCCGGAACGCGACGTCGTGTGGTGCGGACTCGTACTCGACCTGCACCAGTTCGCTGGCGTGTCGGGCGATCTCGGGTGTCTCGGCCACCACGGCGGCGACGATCTCCCCCCGGAAGGCGACGGCCGGGTCCTGCAGGACCGCGTACTCGGCCTCCGAGGTGTCCGCCAGCCGGGGCGCATCCCACGGGGTGAGAACGGCGAGTACGCCGGGCAGGGCCAGCGCCTGGGCGGTCTCGACGCGGGTCACCGTTCCCCGCGCGACGGTCGCCGTGACCGGGACGAGGTAGGCGGGGTCGTCGAACGGATGCTCGTACGCGTAGGGCGCGGCGCCGGCCACCTTGAGCGGGCCGTCCACCCGCGCCGTCGACGTGCCGATCGGGCGCTGGGCCGAGGGGGTCATGCGACTGCCTCCGAGGTGAGTTCGCGCAGCACCGAGACGAGGGTGCGGCGCAGCAGCGGCACCTTGAACTCGTTGCCGTCGAGGGGCCGGGCATCGGCGAGTTCCGCGTCGGCGGCCGCGGCGAAGACAGCGTCGCCGGGGGCGCTGCCCAGCAGGACGTGCTCGGCGCGGTGGGCGCGCCACGGCCGGTGCGCGACGCCGCCGAGAGCGACGCGGCATCCCGTGATCAGCCCGTCGACGATCGTCAGATCCGCCGCCACCGAGACGAGTGCGAACGCGTACGACGCCCGGTCGCGCACCTTGCGGTACGTCGAGACGGCGCCCTCGGGGGCGGGGATCTCGACGTGCAGGATCAGCTCCTCGCGCTCGAGCACCGTGTCGCGCTCGGGGCTGTCGCCGGGAAGCCGGTAGAGCTGCTCGACGGGAACGCACCGCTCCCCCTGCGCGCCGAGCACCGTCACCTCGGCGTCGAGCGCGAGCAGCGCGACCGCCATGTCCGACGGATGGGTGGCGACGCAGTGTTCGGAGGCGCCGAGGACGGCGTGGTAGCGGGTGTAGCCGCCGAGTGCGGTGCAGCCGCTGCCCGGGGCGCGCTTGTTGCACGGGGTCGACGGGTCCCGGAAGTACACGCAGCGGGTGCGCTGGAGCAGATTGCCGGCGGTGGTGGCCATGTTGCGCAGCTGCGGGGACGCCCCGGCCAGCAGGGCCCGGGCCAGGACCGGGTACCGACGGCGGACGATCGGGTGGGCGGCCAGGTCGCTGTTGCGCACGTTGGCGCCCACCCGCAGCCCGCCCTCTGCGGTCTCCGCGACGACGTCGAGCGGCAGACGGGAGACGTCGACGAGCACGTCGGGCGCGGTGACCCCGAGTTTGAGGTGGTCCACCAGGTTCGTGCCGCCGGCGAGGTAGGCGGCGCCCGGGTGGCCGGCGACCGCGGCAACCGCGGCGGCGGGATCGGCGGGCGTCTCGTAGCGGAACGTCTTCACGAGCAGTGTCCTTCCCCGCGCGCGACGTGCCGGAGCGCTTCGACGATGTTCGGGTAGGCCGCGCAGCGGCACAGGTTTCCGCTCATGCGTTCGCGGATCTCGTCGTCGGTCGGCTCGGGATCCTGGGTGAGGTCCGCGGTGACGTGGCTCGGGGCACCCTTGGCCATCTCGTCGAACATGCCGACAGCGGAGCAGATCTGGCCCGGCGTGCAGTAGCCGCACTGGAACGCGTCGCATTCGACGAACGCCTGGGGCAGGTGCGACGGCCCGTCGTCCGAGATCCCGGCGGCGGTGACGACGTCGGCGCCGTCGTGGGCGACTGCGAGCGACAGGCAGCTCACGATGCGCCGGGAGTCGAGCAGGACCGTGCACGCGCCGCACTGACCGTGGTCGCAGCCCTTCTTCGGAGAGTAGATCCCGAGCCGGTCGCGCAGGGCGTCGAGGATCGTGGTGCGCACGTCGACGGTGCAGCGGCGCTCACGGCCGTCGACGCGCAGGGTGATCGTGTGCTCGTGTTCGCCGGGACTGTCGCTCTCGTGCGCCATGGGCTCCTCCGTCGCGATGGGGACTGGCGAGGTATTCCCCGCAGCATGCCCCGGCAATCACGGCCGCGGACGGGAATCGGGCACAGACACCGACGGCCCCGGACCGCGCGCGGTCCGGGGCCGTCCGAGGCGTGATCGGGTCAGGCGTCGACGAGCTCGCGACGCGCGGCGGCAAGCTCGGAGAGCAGCGCGGAGATCTGCCCGGCGACCTCGGCGTTCTCCTTCGGGTGGGCGTCGCCGAACTTGTCGAGGGTGCCGGCGATGGACAGCTGCAGGCCGGTCCGGCCGCCGGCGATGCCGAGCGCCTTGACGGTCTCCTCGAGCGCCCACTTGGCGCCGTTGCCGCTGGGCGAGGCGCTGATCACGGCGACGGGCTTGCCGGCCAGGGCACCGGCGCCGTACGGGCGGGAGAGCCAGTCGATGGCGTTCTTGAGGACGGCGGGGATGGTGCCGTTGTACTCGGGGGTGACGAGCAGGAGGGCGTCGGCCTCGTTCGCCGCGACGCGCAGCGCTTCGGCGGCGGTGGGCGCGCCCGGCTCGCCGTCGAGGTCCTCGTTGTAGAAGGGCACCTCGGCGAGGCCTTCGTACACGGCGACCTCGACACCCTGCGGCGCGACGGCGGCCGCGGTCTCGGCGAGGCGGCGATTGACGGAGGCGGAGCGCAGGCTGCCGACGAGAGCGAGAACGCGGGTCTGGGACATGGGAGTGTTCCTTCGATTCGGGTGTCCGGGTCTGACGCCACTATAAACGGACTGCGGTCCACTTATGTTCCCGGGCGGTACTGTGACGTGGTGGACATTCCGCTACTGCCGCTCGCCGGGGACGAGAGCGTCGAACGATGCGACGCCGCCCGCAACCGGCGCCGGCTCCTCGAGGCGGCCTCGCTCCTCGTCGCCGAACGCGGCGTCGACGCGGTCACGATGGATGCCGTCGCCGCCCGCGCCGGGGTCGGCAAGGGCACCGTCTTCCGGCGCTTCGGCTCCCGCGCGGGACTCATGCGTGCCCTGCTCGACCACTCCGAACAGGCACTGCAGCGGCAGTTCCTCACCGGTCCCCCGCCCCTGGGCCCCGGCGCCGATCCCGTCGACCGGCTCGTCGCGTTCGGCCGGGCCCGCATCCGCCTCGTGGAGGTGCAGGGCGAGGTGCTGCGGGCCGCCGAGAGCTCCGCCGAAGCCCGGTTCAACGCCCCGGCGCGCGCGGTGAGCCTGACCCACATCGAGTTCCTGCTGCGCACCGCGGGGGTCGACGGCGACCTGCCGCTGCTGGCCCAGTCCCTGTTCGCCCCCCTCGAGGCCACCCTGGTCCTGCATCAGTGGCGCGATCTCGGGTATTCGCTCGACCGGCTCGCCGACGGGTGGGCGGACCTCGCGCGCCGTGTCGTCACGGCACCGGCCGCCGCCGGGCGGACGGTACGGTGACCGGCATGCTGCGGACGCTCGGGCTCTCGGTGCTCCTCACCCTGGCGGCGACGACGGCCGCCTGCGCGGGCGACGGCGCCGCCACCGCGCCCCAGGACCCCGCCGTGCTCACGGGACGCGCCTTCGTCTCCACCGCGGTGTCGGGCCCACCGATTCCCGGCGGCGGACCCCTCGTCGTGGAGTTCCCCGAGTCGGGCCGGATCGCCGCGACCGCCGGCTGCAACCGGTCGGTGGGCGCGGTCGATCTCGCCGACGGGGTGCTGCGCGCCGATCGGCTCGCCAGCACCCTCATGTCGTGCCCGCCGCCGATCGACGGCGCCGACACCTGGCTGTCCGACCTGTTCGCCGCGCAGCCGCGCTGGCACCTCGACGGCGACGTGCTGACCCTCGACGGCGGCGACGTGTCCGTCTCACTGCTCGACCGCACGGTCGCCGACCCGGACCGTCCCGTCGTGGGCACGCAGTGGGTGCTCACCGAGCTCGTCACGGCCACCGCGGTCTCGACCTCCCGGGTCCTCGAGAAGGCCGCGCCCACGCTGACCGTCGCCGCCGACGGCACGGTCTCGGGCAGCACCGGCTGCAACCGGTTCACGGGCAACGCCGCCGTCGGAGACACCGCGTTGACGTTCGGGCCGCTGGCCACCACCCGCGCGGCGTGCCCCGACCCGGAGCTCGCAGACATCGAGTCGGCCGTCCTGGCCGTGCTGTCGGGCGAGGTGCGCTACACGGTCGAGGGCGCGCAGATGCGACTGACCGCCGCGGACGGCGTCACCGGTCTCGGGTACACCGCGCGCTGACGAGCCGGTTCAGTACCGCTCCACCAGCCACTGCGCGAGTTCGCGGGCGCTGGCGTCGACCCTGGCCGGCCAGTCCAGCGCGGTCTCGTCCGCGTGGTCGCTGACGTGCTTGACCAGCCGGCACGGCGCGCCCATGCGGGACGCGGCGAGAGCGATCGCGAAACCCTCCATGTCGACGAGGTCGGCGCGGGCGGCGAGCGCGTCACGCACCTGCGCGTCCGAGACGAAGGAATCGCCCGTGGCGAGCACCGTCCCGTCGCCGTCGTCGAGTTCGAGTACGTCCTCGACCGGATAGCCGAGGCTGCGCAGCACCTCGCTGCTGATGTCGTGGTTGATCACCGCCGACGGCAGGTAGAGCCCGCCGTGGTGCACGTGCAGCGCGCCGGCGGTCCCGATGTTGACCACCGTCGGCGGGGTCCCGAGCCGGTGCCGGGCCAGCGCCTCGGTCACCGCGACGGCTGCGTGCACCTTGCCGATGCCGGTGATCACCGTCTCGTAGCGCGCCGGGACGTGCGCTGCCTCGGACTTCGTGGCGGCGACGACGAGGATCTCGGTCAACTCTTCTCTCCCAGCGCGAGGGTCGCGAGCGCCGCCCGGTGCAGCGCCCGCCCGTACCCTGCACCGTAGCCCGCCGCGTGCACCGCCAGCGGATGCAGCTGATGCATCGGCACGCGCTCGCGCCACCCCTCGCGCAGCGGGCACGTGGCGTCGTAGGCCGCGACGATCTCGTCGAAGTGGGGGCAGCCGAACAACTCCAGCATCGCCAGATCCGTCTCCCGGTGACCGCCGTGCGCCGCCGGGTCGATCAGCACCACACCCGCGGCGGTCCACAGCACATTGCCGTTCCACAGGTCACCGTGCAGGCGGGCGGGCGACTCGTCGTCGTCGAACTCGCCGGCGGCGACGCGCGCGCAGGCCTGCTCGATGTCCGGCAGCTGCGCCGCGGTGACGCTGCCGGCGTCGACCGCGATCCGCAGGAACGGCGCGACCCGTTCCGCCACGTAGAACTCGCCCCAGCTCGCGTGGACGGTGCTGCTCATCGGGCGCTTGCCGATGAACAGCCGGCCGTCGAATCCGTCCGGTGGGCAACCGAACCCGCCGGCGCCCGCAGCGTGCATGCGGGCGAGGCGCGCACCGAACCCCCGGGCCGCGGCGACGCTGGGGGCCACCTCGGTCAACCGCTCGAGATCGATGTGGTCCGCCGCGACCTCGCGGACGGCGACGACGGACATGCCCGCGGCCGCGAGCCAGGCCAGCCCTGCGGCCTCTGCCCGGAAGAAGTCGGGGTGGGCCCCGGCCCGGTGCTTGCGGAAGAGGTCGCTGCTCATCGTCACGAGTGTGCCCGCCGCGCGCCGCGCATGTCACCCGAGCACACCGCCGGACGTCCCGCTAGGGTTCGAACGATGACGAACCTTCGCGCGCAGATCATCGAGGAACTCGGCGTCCGGCCGACGATCGACCCCCAGGCGGAGATCCGGTCCCGCGTGCAGTTCCTGAAGGACTACGTCGTGTCGAGTTCCGCCAAGGGATTCGTTCTCGGCATCAGCGGCGGCCAGGACAGCACACTCGCCGGCCGCCTCGCCCAGCTCGCCGCGGAGGAACTGCGCGCGGAGGGCCACGAGGCCGAGTTCGTCGCCGTGCGACTGCCCTACGGCGAACAGTCCGACGAGCACGACGCGCAGGTCGCGATGGAATTCATCGGCCCCGACCGCTCGTTGCGGATCAACGTCAAGCCCGGTGCCGATGCCTCCGCCGCCGAGGCCGGGCAGGCCATGCACGAGATCTACGGCAACGGGTCGCAGCTGAGCGACTTCGTGCGGGGCAACATCAAGGCCCGTGAGCGGATGATCCTGCAGTACGCGATCGCCGGTCAGCTCGGGCTTCTGGTCGTCGGGACCGATCATGCAGCCGAGGCGGTGACCGGGTTCTTCACCAAGCACGGCGACGGCGGGGTGGACCTGACCCCGCTCACCGGCCTGACGAAGCGGCAGGGCGCGGCCCTGCTCCGCGAACTCGGGGCTCCCGACAGCACGTGGCAGAAGGTCCCGACCGCGGATCTCGAGGAGGATCGGCCCGCCCTTCCGGACGAGGTGGCCCTGGGTATGACCTATGCGGAGATCGACGACTACCTCGAGGGCAAGGACGTCACCCCGGCGCTCGCCGAGAAGCTCGAACGGACGTACCTGAACACCCGCCACAAGCGGACCGTGCCGGTGTCGCCGCTCGACACCTGGTGGCGCTGACGGGCACCCGGCACCGGGCGGGCGATCCCGTCAGCCGCCGGCGAACGGGGGCAGCACGTCGACCGCCGGGCCGGCGGCGCGTCCGAGGTCACGGGTGAGTTCGGAGTCGACCAGGAACGCCGCCACCGACAGCACGCGCGCCATCTCGGCGCCGTGCCGGTCGACCAGCGCCGCCTTCAGCGCGCCCAGGTCCGCCGTCGGCGGCAACGCCACCGTCTCCTTCTCCACCCCGGCCGCATCCGCCGCCGCGGCGAAATACCGCACCTCGATACCCGTCGTCGTCTCAGCCACCGATTGCTCCCATGCTGCGCTGCGGCGGCGTGAAGTCCGCCGCGTCGATGCCGTGCCCGGCCCACTTGTTCCACATCGCGCCGCGCCACAGCGCGGCGAGTTCGTCGTCGCCCGCCCCGCCGCGCAGCGCCGCCCGCAGATCGGTCTCCCGGTCGCTGAACAGGCACGAGCGCACGGTGCCCTCCGACGTCAGGCGGGTGCGGTCGCAGTCGGAGCAGAACGACCGGGTCACCGACGCGATGATGCCGACCGTCGCGGGCCCGCCGTCGACCGCCCAGCGTTCGGCCGGCGCGGACGGATCCTCGCGCCCCACCTCGGTGAGGGAGAAACGGGCGGCCAGCACGTCGAGCAGCCGCTGCGCGGGGACCATGTTCGCGCGGGCCCACTCGTGGTCGGCGTCGAGCGGCATCTGCTCGATGAACCGCAGCTGCACGCCCTCGTCGAGGCACCAGGCCAGCAGGTCCGTAGCCCCGTCCAGGGTCTGCGGCATCAGCACGGCATTGACCTTCACCGGCGCGAACCCCGCCGCCTTGGCGGCGCGGATCCCGTCCAGCACCGAATCGAGCCGGTCACGCCGGGTCAGCTGCGCGAACCGCGCGCGGTCGACCGAATCGAGGGAGATGTTGACCCGGGTCAGGCCCGCCTCCGCCAGCGCCTGGGCACGATGGGCGAGACCGACCGCGTTGGTCGTCACCGCCAGCGGGATGCCGGGGACGGCACGGGCACACCCGGCGACGATCCGCTCGAGGTCCCGCCGCATGAGCGGTTCGCCGCCGGTGAAGCGGACCTCCCGGATACCGAGCCGGTGCACCGCGACGGCCACGAGACGGACGATCTCCTCGGCGCTGAGCAGCCGCTCCCGCGGGATCGCCGGCAAACCCTCCTCGGGCATGCAGTACGTGCACCGCAGCGAGCACTTCTCGGTGATCGACACCCGCAGGTCGCGGGCGACGCGCCCGAACCGGTCCAGCAGCACGGGGGTGTCGGGCCGGTCGGAGACGTCGTCGGCCGCGGCAGGGCGCACCGCCGGGATCCCCACGTGCACCGCCGTCATCGGGCCTCCGTCCTCATGACCCTCAGTATGCCGTCGCGCGCCCCGTCGCGTGGGAGGAGCACGGACACGACCCGGACGAGGCCGCACGGCGCCGTGACCGATGTGCCTAGGATTGGTCCATGGCGGGCGGCAGGCGGTCGGTGGAGGAGCATGCGCGACACGTGGCGACGTTGCTCTCCCCGTTGCTGATCCGCGGCACCGAGCCGGTCCCGCTGCTCGAGGCGCTCGGCCGGGTACTGGCCGAGGACCTCGTCGCTCCGATCGACCTGCCCACCTTCCGGAACTCCCAGATGGACGGCTACGCGGTCGACACGGCGTCGGTCACCACCGCACCGGTGACCCTGCCCGTTCGTGCCGTCCTGGCAGCCGGTGACGGCGAGTCGACGCACGTGCCGGGAACTGCGACGAAGATCATGACCGGGGCGCCGCTGCCCGTCGGCGCCGATGCCGTCGTCCCGGTCGAAGACACCGTGACCGACGGCGGAGGTCACGTCACCGTGCGCACAGCGCCCGCCCCGGGCGCGTTCGTGCGCGAACGCGGCAGCGACATCGGTCGCGGCCGCCCCCTGCTGCCGGCGGGGACCGTCGTCGCCGCCCGGCACGTCGCGGCCCTCGCCGCCGTCGGTCTCACCCACGTGCCCGTCCGCACCCGGCCGCGCGTGGCGGTGATCTCGACCGGCAGCGAACTGGTGCCCGGCGGCAGCGTTCTCGCGACGGGCAGGATCCACGACTCGAACGGGCCGGCCCTGGCCGCCGGCGCGGCCGCCAACGGCGCGCTGGTGGTCTCGGTGGATCGCAGCGGCGACGACGCGGAGGTGTTCGCAGCGAAACTCGCGCACGCTGCCTCCGTGGCCGAGGTGGTGTTCACCTCGGGTGGGGTGTCGAAAGGCGACTTCGAAGTCGTCAAGGACGTGCTCGGCCCGCGCGGTGCCGAGTTCGTCTCCGTGGCGATGCAACCGGGCGGACCGCAGGGCACGGCGCTCGTGGATGCGGTACCGGTGCTGACCTTTCCCGGCAATCCGGTCAGCGCACTGGTCTCGTTCGAGGTGTTCGCGAGGCCGGTGCTGCGCTCCGCCGCGGGCCTGCCCGCGATCGACCCCGAGAAGCGCCCTCTGGCAACGAGTCTCGCCTCCGTTCCCGGCAAGCGTCAGTTCCTGCGCGGACGGCGCGACGGCGACGCCGTGGTGGCGATCCCCGGTGCCGGGTCCCACCTGATCGCCGCGATGGCCACCGCGGATGTGCTGCTCGACATCCCCGCCGACACCACGGGCCTCGAACCCGGAGAACTCGTAAGGGTGCTGCCGCTATGACCGAACCGCACGACGTCACCACGCCCGACAGCGGGCCGCTGAGCCACCTCGACGACCGTGGCCGCGCCCGGATGGTCGACGTGTCCGGCAAGTCCGACACCGCCCGCGTCGCGGTCGCCGCCGGCGAGCTCGTCACCACCGCGGAGGTGGTGTCGCTGGTGCGGGCCGACGACATGCCCAAGGCGGACGTGCTCGCCACCGCGCGGATCGCCGGGATCGCTGCGGCGAAGCGCACGTGGGAGCTGATTCCGCTGTGTCACCAGCTCGCGTTGTCGTCGGTGCAGGTCACCTTCGGGTTCACCGGCAACGCGATCACGATCGAAGCCACGGCAAAGACGAAGGGCCCCACGGGCGTCGAGATGGAAGCCCTCACCGCCGTCGCGGTGGCCGGGCTGACGCTGCACGACATGGTCAAGGCCGTCGACCCCGCCGCGGTGCTGAACGGGGTGCGGCTGCTCTCGAAGGACGGCGGCAAACGCGGGCACTGGCGTCGTCGCGAGGAGGAGACCACCACTGCCGGGGAGGCCGGGACCGTCGCGCCGGAGGACGCCGAGTTCGTCGAGCAGACGGGCGCACCGGCGACGGTGCTCGTCGCGTCCACGGGTGTGGCCGCCGGTACGCGGGAGGACAGGACGGGCCCGCTGATCGCGGAATTCCTCGAGACGCGCGGCTTCACGGTGCGCGGTCCGCTGGTGTACGCCGACGCGGACATCGCGTGGGGACTCGAGGATGCGCTCGCCGGCGATCCCGCACTCGTGATCTCCACCGGTGGGACCGGTGCTTCCCCGACGGATGCGACGCCGGAAGCGACGCTGGCACTGCTGGACCGCGAGCTGCCGGGGGTCGCCGAGGCCATCCGCCTGCGCGGCCTGCAGGTCACCCCGCACGCGTCGCTGTCGCGCGGTGTGGCCGGACTCGTGGGCCGCACGGTCGTGGTCAATCTGCCCGGCTCGCCGGGCGGCGTGAAGGACGGGCTGGCGGTGCTCGAGCCGATTCTCGGCCACCTGCTGGCTCAGGTCGCCGGAGGAGGGGCGCATGAGTGAACTGCTGGCGCGGATCTCGAGCGAACCGCTCGATCCGGGAACCGTGGACGCCGCCGTGGCCGGCCCGGAGCACGGCGCGGTCGTGGTGTTCAGCGGCGTGGTGCGCAACCACGACGGGGGGCGCTCGGTCGAGGCGCTGGAGTACCAGGCCCATCCCGAGGCGGAGCACTTCCTGCGCCGCTGCTGCGAACAGGTGGCTGCCGATTCGGGACTGCCGGTCGCCGCGGTCCACAGAGTGGGCGATCTCACCATCGGCGATCTCGCGCTGGTAGCGGCGGCGGCGGCACCGCACCGGGCCGAAGCCTTCGCCGTGTGCGCCGAACTGGTCGAACGCATCAAACGCGAGGTCCCCATCTGGAAGCGGCAGCGATTCGACGACGGTCTGTCCGAGTGGGTGGGTCTCGACGCGTGCGCCGACGAGCATCCCGGCGTGGGGTAGGCTGCGGTAGTTCGGGCATCACGACGATGCCCACCGTCGTGGGATACCGGCGGGCCGGGATCGTGCCCGGCTCCGCATGCAACACCGGCATCGGCTTTCCTTGCGGCGATCCACTGCGCCCTCCGAGATCGTCTCGGAGTGCGTGCACGCTGCATCGAAAGGCAGTTCTGTACCTATGACCGTTTCCTTCTCCGACCTCGGCGTTCCCCGGACCCTGGTGGCGTCCCTGAACGACAACGGCATCACCAGCCCGTTCCCGATCCAGGTCGACACGCTGCCCGACACGCTGGCCGGCCGTGACGTGCTCGGCCGCGGCCGCACGGGCAGTGGCAAGACGCTGGCGTTCTCCATCCCGCTCACCGCGCGCCTGGCCGGCGGCGCCACCCGCGCCGCGGGCCGCCCGCGTGGACTGGTGCTGGCCCCTACCCGCGAGCTGGCCACGCAGATCGCCGCGGTCGTCGAACCCCTTGCGCGGGTCGCCGGGCTGCGGGTGACCACCATCTTCGGCGGGGTCTCGCAGAACCGTCAGGTCGACGCGCTGCGCCGCGGCGTGGACATCGTGATCGCCTGCCCGGGCCGGCTCGAGGACCTGATGCGGCAGAAGTTCGTCACACTCGACGCGGTGGAGATCACCGTGCTCGACGAGGCCGACCACATGGCCGATCTCGGCTTCCTTCCCGGCGTGACGCGGATCCTGAACGCGACGCCGAAGGACGGTCAGCGCCTGCTGTTCTCGGCCACGCTGGACAACGGGGTCGACAAGCTCGTCACGCGGTTCCTGCGCAACGAGGTGCTGCACTCGGTCGACGAGGCGCACTCCCCGGTCGCGGCGATGACGCACCACGTGTTCGACGTCGACAACGCCGACACGAAGAAGGACCTCGTGCGGACCCTGGCCTCCGGCACGGGCCGGCGAATCCTGTTCATGCGCACGAAGCATCAGGCCCGCAAGCTTGCCCGTCAGCTCACCGAGTCCGGCATTCCCGCCGTCGATCTGCACGGCAACCTGTCGCAGAACGCACGCGACCGCAACCTCGCGGCGTTCTCCTCCGGGGAGGCGCGGGTGCTCGTGGCCACCGACGTCGCGGCCCGCGGCGTGCACGTCGACGACGTGGAACTGGTGGTGCACGTGGACCCGCCGGCCGAACACAAGGCGTACCTGCACCGCTCGGGTCGTACGGCCCGCGCCGGGAGCACCGGCGACGTCGTGACCGTGGTCCTGCCGGAACAGCGCAAGGATCTCGCCGTCATCATGCGCAAGGCTGCGATCAAGGTCACCCCGGTACGGGTGACGGCGAAGTCGGAGCACGTGCTGGACCTGGTCGGCGAGATCGCCCCGCACGTGGCACCGTCGGCCAAGCAGGCCGCGGCTCCCTCGGGTGGCGCATCGCGACGGCCGGCCCGACGCGGCGGCAGCGGGGCGACCGCTCAGCGCGGTGCCCGGCAGCACGGCGGCGGTGCCGCCCGACAGCACGGCGGCGGTGCCGCCCGGCAGCAGAGCTCGTCGCGGCAGGAGCAGCCGGCGGCTCGGCAGGAACGCGGCGCACAGCCGGGCAGCCGCCGTCGTCGCCCGAACCGCACGTCGGCGACCGTCGCGCGGGGGTAGACAAACCCCGGTAGGGGGTCCACGCACCTTCGCTCAGCGCGGCGTGAACCGGTGCACGGCCAGCATTGCATCGGCCGGCACCGGTTCGGTGGGTACGCACGCGGCGAGCCGGGCGCGTACCGCATCGGGGTCCAGGTCGGCACCGATCACGACGAGCCGGGTGGTGGCAGGGATGTCGCCCGTACGCCGCACCGGGTCGAAGCGGATGTGGTCGCCCACGGTGTGCAGCAGATAGGTGCGCGTTCGACCACCGGCGACGACGTGGACGTACCCCTTGATTCGGAACACCCCGGCCGGCTGGTCCTCGAGGAAGCCGACGAGGGCGCGGGGGTGCAGCGGTACCGGCGAATCGAAGTCCACGGCGTCGTAACCGTCGTGCAGATGGGTGTGCTCGCCGTCGTGCTCCTCGTACAGCAACCGGTCGAGGCTGAGCTGTTCGCCGGGTTGCGGCTCGGGACGTTCGGGGATGTCGAACAACAGCGCCGGATCGATGCGCCCGTGCACGGTGGACACGATCGCGGCGCGGTCGTTGAGGCGGCACAGCAATTCGAGTAGTTCGTCGTGGGCGTCACCGTCGATGCGGTCGGTCTTGTTGAGCAGCACGAGATCTGCCAGTGCGACGTGCTGGTCGAGTTCGGGGTGCCGCTCACGGGTGCCGCCGAATTCGGCCGCGTCCACGACGAGGACGAGTCCGCCGTAGCCTACGTACTCGTTGCCCGAGCCCACGACGAGCCGGATCATGTTGCGCGGCTCGGCGAGTCCGCTGGCCTCGACGACGATGACGTCGATGTCCGAGGTGCGGTGTGCGAGCCGGTCGAGCATCGCGTCCATGTCGGCGACGTCGACGGCGCAGCACAGACAGCCGTTGCTCAGCGAGACCATCGAGTCGACCTGTCCCGCGACCATCATCGAGTCGATGTTGACCGCGCCGAAGTCGTTGACGATCACTCCGATTCGCGCACCACGGTTGTTGCGCAGCAGGTGGTTGAGCAGGGTCGTCTTCCCGGAGCCCAGGAAGCCTGCGACGATCACCACGGGGATCCGCTCGTTCGCCATGAGGCGAGCGTAGCGGTGCGTCCCGTCCGGCGGTCCGGCGACGGGACGCACCGCGGCCGGGTCAGCTGCCCCGGCGGATCCACTCCTCGAGGTGCGGGGACTCGGTGCCGATCGTCGTGCCGTCGCCGTGACCGGTGTGCACCTTCGTCTCGGCGGGCAGCGCGAACAGCTTGTCCCGGATCGAGCCGATGATGGTCGGGAAGTCCGAGTAGGAGCGCCCCGTCGCCCCCGGCCCGCCGGAGAACAGGGTGTCGCCGGTGAACAGCTCACCCGCCTCCGGCAGATACAGGCACGTCGAGCCGGGCGAATGCCCGGGAGTGTGGATGGCCTGGATGTCGGTGCCCGCCACCGTGATCCGATCACCATCCTCGAGCGGCCGGTGCCGCACCCCGGGGTGGGTCATCTCCCAGAGCACGTCGTCGGCCGGGTTGAGCAGGATCGGCGCGTCGAGCGTCGCGGCCAGTTCCGGGGCGACGGTGACGTGGTCGTTGTGCCCGTGCGTGCACACGATCGCCACCACCTTCCGGCCCCCGACGGCGTCGACGATCGGCTGTGCGGTGTGCGCGGCGTCGATCACGACCACCTCGTCGTCGTCACCGACGAGCCAGATGTTGTTGTCGACCTCCCACTCGCCGCCGTCGAGGGCGAAGGTGCCGTGGGTGACGACCCGGTCGATACGCAGACGGTGCCGATCCCCCGTCGCTCCGCTCGCCCCGGTCACCTCCCCCGTCGCTCCGCTCGCCCCGGTCACAGGACCACCACCGAGCGCAGCACCTCGCCGCGGTGCATGGTCTCGAACGCCTTCTCCACCTGATCGAGGGCGATGCGCTCGGTCACGAACTTCTCGAGCGGCAGCCGGCCCTGCTGGTAGAGATCGACCAGCATGGGGAAGTCCCGCTCGGGCAGGCAGTCGCCGTACCACGACGACTTGAGCGACCCGCCTCGGGAGAAGAAGTCGATCAGCGGCATCTCGAGGGTCATGTCCGGGGTGGGCACGCCGACGAGGACGACGGTGCCGGCCAGATCACGCGCGTAGAAGGCCTGCTTCCACGTCTCCGGGCGGCCGACGGCGTCGATGACGACGTCGGCGCCGAAGCCGCCGGTCAGCTCCGCTATCGCCTCGACCGGGTCGGTCTCGGCGCCGTTGACGGTGTGGGTCGCGCCCAGGTCGGTGGCCCACTCGAGCTTCTTCGCGTCCCGGTCCACCGCGATGATCTTGTCGGCGCCGGCGAGGCGGGCACCCATGATCGCGGCATCGCCGACACCGCCGCAGCCGATGACCGCCACCGAGTCGCCGCGGGTGACCCCGCCGGTGTTGACCGCGGCACCGAGTCCGGCCATCACCCCGCACCCGAGCAGGCCGACGACGGCCGGGTCGGCGCTGGGGTCGACCTTGGTGCACTGCCCGGCGTGCACGAGGGTCTTGTCGGCGAACGCGCCGATGCCCAGAGCCGGGGTCAGCTCGGTCCCGTCCTCGAGGGTCATCTTCTGCGTCGCGTTGTGGGTGTCGAAGCAGTACTGCGGACGGCCCCGCTTGCAGGCCCGGCACTGCCCGCACACGGCCCGCCAGTTGAGGACGACGAAGTCGCCGACCGCGACCGAGTCGACGCCCTCACCGACGGACTCGACGACCCCGGCGGCCTCGTGGCCGAGCAGGAACGGGAACTCGTCGTTGATGCCGCCCTCCCGGTAGTGCAGGTCGGTGTGGCACACCCCGCACGCGGCGATCGCGACGACGACCTCGCCCGGCCCCGGATCGGGGATGACGATCGGCACGACCTCGACGGGAGCGCCCTTCGCGCGGGCGACGACGCCCCGGACCTGCTGTGGCATGACGGTGTCTCCTTCTTCTCGTGCGGTGCTCGCGCGACGTCGGCGACGTATCGCGATATGCGCACACGCTATCGGCGGCGAGACGCCCCGGTACCTGATCGAAGGACGGGCTTCACCTGCCCGAAAGACCAGCCGCGCCACTTTTGCCTGAAGAATGCAGAAGTGTCGTTGATCGAGTACGGAAGTCGGGTTAGGCTTCGGTATGACCGCCCTCACAGGGCGCAGCGTCCAGGCGAGGCGACCCCTCGCAGGCCCGAGGAGTGCAATGTCGATCGCCAACACGGTGACCCTCCCCCACCCCCGCAGCGAGAGCTGGGATTGGCAGCTGC
Source organism: Rhodococcus sp. P14 (assembly GCF_000256505.1). Taxonomy (NCBI): domain Bacteria; kingdom Bacillati; phylum Actinomycetota; class Actinomycetes; order Mycobacteriales; family Nocardiaceae; genus Rhodococcus; species Rhodococcus sp. P14. The sequence continues at coordinate 20,255 of NZ_AJFC01000211.1, forward strand.
ACGCTGCGTGCCGCGGCCACGAGTCGTCGGCCTTCTTCCATCCCGACGGCGAACGTGGGCACGCGCGCGAGCTGCGCGAGTACCGCGCCAAGCTCGTCTGCGCCCGATGCCCGGTTCTCGAGCGCTGCCGCACCCACGCCCTGGAAGTCGGGGAGCCGTACGGTGTCTGGGGTGGAATGTCGGAGTCCGAGCGTCGCTCGCGCCGGGCCGCCGTGAATCGGTCCACCCGGTGGGGCATGCTGGGGCGCTGACGAGCGCCCCGGCGTCGACCGACGGAGGCACAGATGGACTCACCCGGCCGCTCCGGCGCACCGGTTCTCGTGATCATGGGAGTGTCCGGCTCCGGTAAGTCGACCGTCGCGGCACTCGTCGCCGACACCCTCGGATGGGACCTGCTCGAGGGCGACGACCTGCATCCGCGTGCCAACGTCGAGAAGATGGCCGCCGGCCGGCCACTCGGCGACGCGGACCGAGCGCCGTGGCTCGCGGCGATCGGCGAGTGGATCCGGCACCACACCGCGCGAAACCGACCGGGGGTGGTGACGTGTTCCGCACTGCGCCGCAGCTACCGCGACGACCTGGCCGGTGAGAACGTGGTCTTCGTGTACCTGGCGGGCACGCGCGAACAGATCCGGGAACGGCTGCGCGCACGGCGCGGGCACTACATGCCGGCCGGCCTGCTGGACTCGCAGTTCGCCGCGTTCGAGCCGCTCGAACCCGACGAGGCGGCGATCGTCGTCGGCATCGACGCCGAGCCCGCCGAGATCGCCGCCGAAATCGTCAGGCGCGCGGCCGAGTGGACGCCCGGGACGGACGTCAGCCCGCGGCCTTGATCCCCGCCTCCGCGCCGAGCGCGGCCGCCTCTCCGCGGGTGCTCACGCCGAGCTTGCGGAGCACCGACGCCACGTGGAACTTGACCGTCGATTCGCTGACGCCGAGCCGCTCGGCGATCACCCGGTTCCGCCGGCCGGCGACGAGGTGCTCGAGCACCTCCACCTCACGGGGCGCGAGCACCGCCAGCGCCTCGAGTGCGGAGCTACCGGCCACCGGAGCGGGCATGTCGAGCGGTAGCCGCGCCGCGACGCGGCAACCCCATCCCGGTGTGGACTCGGCCTCCACGGTGCCGCCGAGGGTCTCGGCCCGGTCCCGCAACTGCCGCGCGAGGTCGGCGGCGTCGGCCTCGCCGTCCCCGTCGTCCCGGATGTCGATCAGCAGGTCGCCGCCGTGACAGTGCCAGGCGACCCGGACGCGGCCGAGGTCCGCCTGCGCGGACATCGCGAGCACCGCGCCGCGAGCGAGAGCCCGGGCGGCATGCGCGACCTCTCCGGGCAGCGCCCGCCCGTCCACGGGTGGGGCGACCATCTCGAGAACCACCTCGCGGTGCCGGAGCAGACCACGCAGCTCGCCGTGCAGCCGAGCGAAGGCCGTGGTCACTGCCTCCTCGGCGAGCTCGCGGTGACGGTCGACGGCCGAGCGGAGCCCGATGAGGGCATTGGTGGCGGTCTCACGCGCGGTGATGCGCGCCCGGGTGTCGTCGAGGTCCTTCGACCGCAACGTCGCGAGGATCGACTCGAGTGTCATCGCATGGGCCTCGGTGAGCTCGGCGACGGTCCGTGCGCGTTCGGACGAGGCGGCACGCGATTCGGCGAGATACGCCGGGCTGGCGTTGCGGACCTGGAGCTGGATGCCGGTGGCCACGACGGCGAACAGTGCCCGGACCAGCTCGAGGGGAATCGCGGCGGTGCGGGCACCGTCCGGGACGAGCACGAGCAGCGTATCGGTGGCGTCGAGGATCACCCACACGTCGCGGTCCCGGCCCGCGATCCGGGCCGGGCCGCGACGGATCTGCCCGGTGGCGAGTTCGCTCCGGATGCGGTCGAGTTCGGCGATGGTCACCCGGTCGACGACACCGGGGTCGCCGGCCACCTTGCGCGGCCGCCCGGTGCATTCCCGCGTGAAGATCACCAGGGCGGTGTGCGGGACCAGGTCGGTGAGCAGCGCCGAGAAGCGCTGGCCGATCTCGGTGAGCGGCCCGACCAGCACGTCCCGTAGGTGCGTGATCAGCGTGTCGGGGGCCGGGATCGCGGTGCTCACTCCGGCCACGATAGCGCGGACGCCCGGGGAACCGGCTCCCCGCTCGGTGGGCGCTCCCCCGGGCGCGCAGGTCGGCGGGCCGGGTGCACGTCCCGGGGCGGCGGTGCTGCTCACCGCGCCGGATCGACGCGACCGGGGTCCGATGCTGCAACCGAACAACGCGCTCGAGTGCTGGACTAGCATTCCGCTCAGAGTCGTACCGGCCCGGCCGGAGCAGTTCCCGAGGAAGGGGTGAACACACCGTGACCCCTACCGGCGCCGCCCGCCCGGCCACCGGTTCCGTCACGGTACGGGCGCTCACCCTTCTCGAGGCGTTCACGCGTGAGCAGCCCAGCCTGACCCTGAGCGAGATCTCCCGGCGCACGGGTCTGCCGCTCACCACAGTGCACCGGCTGGCCGGGGATCTCACCGAATGGGGCGCGCTGGAGCGCGACTCGTCCGGCCGCTTCAGCGTCGGGCTCCGGTTGTGGCAGGTCGGGGCCCTCGCGCCCCGCGGTGCGCTGCTGCGCGAGCTGGCACTGCCCGTGTTGGAAGACCTGTCGCAGATCACCCAGGAGAACGTGCAGCTCGGCGTGCGCGAGGGCACAGAAGTGGTGTTCGTCGAACGGCTGGGGGGTCAGCGGGCGGTGAAGACCCTCGCCCGGGTCGGCAGTCCCTTTCCCCTCCACGCGTCCGGCCTGGGACTCGTGCTGCTCGCGTTCGCCCCGCGCTCCGTTCAGGAGGAGGTGCTGGCGCGGCCGTTGGAACGGTTCACCGAACGCACCCTCACCTCACCGGCCGAGCTGCGCCGGGTCCTGGCCGAGGTGCGCCGTTCCGAGATCGCGGTGAGCGACCGCCAGGTGACGATGGAGGCAGTCTCGGTGGCCGCACCGATCTTCGAGCGGCCCGGGATCGCCGTCGCGGCACTGTCGATCGTCGCGGCCGCCGACACCGCGCAGGTCACCGCATTGACCCAGCTCGTGCGCACCGCGGCGCGTGCGATCGGCCGCGCCCTGCGACCCGGCGGATTGACGAGCAGCGATGGCTGAACCCGCCCGCACCGTGCCGCGGTTGCTGTTCGACCGGGTCGCCCGCACGCCCCACGCGGAGGCGTTCCGGCATCCCGCGGGTGACGACTGGTCGAGCGTGTCGTGGGGCGAGGTCGGCAGCCGGGTCACTGCGCTGGCCGCCGGGCTGATCGGACGGGGCATCGCCCCGGGCGCGCACGTCGCCGTCTGCGCCGTCACCAGCTACGAGTGGATCCTCGCCGACCTGGCGATCGTGTGTGCGGGGGCGGTCACCGTGCCGATCTACCCCGCTACCCCGCCGGCGGACGTGGCGGCACTGCTCCGGCACTCGGGCAGCGTGCTGACGTTCACGGACCGGCCGCTGCCCACCACGCCACTGCTGTACCTGAATCGGCTCGGGGAGCTCGAGGACGAGGGCCGGCGCCTCCTGGCCGCCGATCCTGAAGCGGTGGCGGCCCGCATCGCGGGCGTAACCCCCGACCACCTGGCCACCTTGATCTACACCTCCAGTTCCGACGGCACCGCCAAGGGTGCCTGTCTGTCGCACGCTGCCGTCGCCTACGAAGCCCGGGCGATGGCCCGCCTGGGGATGCTCACCTCCTCGGACCTGCAACTGCTCTGGTTGCCGCTCTCCCACGTCTTCGGGCGCGCCTTGCTGTTCGTGGGCGTGCACCTGGGGTTGCCGACGTTCGTCGACGGCCGCGCCGACCGGGTGGTGCGGCACCTCGGCGACGTCCGGCCCACCTTCCTCGGATCCGTTCCCCATGTACTGGGCAAGATCCGCACCGGCGTCGAGTCCGGCGCCGCGGATCTGGGTCGATTGCGATTCGTGCTGTCCGGGTCGGCCCGGCTCGCCCGCCCGCTGGCCGAGTGGTTCGAAGGGGCCGGTGTGCCGGCCCTCGAGGGCTACGGCATCACCGAGACGGCGGGACCGTCCTGCGTCAACCGCCCGGACAGCCGGCGTCTCGGCTCCGTAGGCCGGCCCCTGCCCGGCACGCAGGTTCGTATCGCCCCCGACGGGGAACTGCTCGTCCGCAGCCCTGCGGTCATGGCCGGGTACCACGACGATGTCGAACGCACCGCGGCCGCCATCGACCGCGACGGCTGGTTCCATACCGGCGACCGCGGCGCCGTCGACGACGACGGATTCGTCACCTTGCGTGGCCGTAAGAAGGAGGTGTTCAAGACCTCCACCGGCAAGTACGTCGCGCCTGCTGCCGTCGCACGCCGGTTCCGGGCACTGCTGCCCGACGCGGACCTCGTCGTGGCAGGTGAACTCCGGCCCTACTGCGTGGGACTGGTCGTCCCCATGTCGGACCGGCCGATCCCACCGGCGGAGGCCGCGGCCGCCGTCGACCGGCTCAACGCGGACCTCGGCCGCTGGGAACGCATTCGCCGGTTCATCGTGCTGCCCGCACCGCTTCCGCCGACGGACGTCGACGCGCACGGGCACCCGCTGCCGGAGCGGGTGCTCGTGCGCTGCGCCGACGTCGTGCAGCGTTTGTACGAGGATTGATCAGGGACGGTAGCCCGGCTCGGTACGACCGGCGTCCCAGGTGCGATCGGCGTCCCAGGTCGACACCGCCCAGATCACCACCACGTCGATCGCGATGATCGCGAGCGACCAGCCCGGGTAGTAGGGCAGCCACAGGAAGTTCACGATGATCGACAGCGCCGCGATGACGATCGCGGCGACGCGCGCCCACGTCGCCCCCGTGACGAGCGCGAGACCGACCACGGCCACCAGGATGCCCAGGATCAGATGCACCCAGCCCCACGCCGTGACGTCCCAGGAGAAGGTGTATTCCTGCCCCACGACGATGATGTCGTCCTTGGCGATCGCGGCGATGCCCTGCAGGAACTGCAGGACACCGACCGTGGCCAGCAGGATGCCGGCCGCGATCGACGTGCCGGCGGCGAAACCCTGCTTCAATCCCGAGCCGGTCGCCGGCCCCGATCCGTGGCGGACAGCGGCGGCGGGGCCGCCACCCTCGTGGGCACCACCCGCATGGCGCGCAGACGCACCCGCTGCCGCAGTGGCACCCATACCGGCAGTAGCACCCGAACCGGCAGTAGCACCCGAACCGGCAGTAGCACCCGCACCCGGTGCGGCACCGGCACCGGCACCGGCAGAAGAACCCGGGGTAATGTTCGAACCTTCGGACACGACAGCTCACCTCTCCCGTTTTCGAAGCGATCCATCACAGTGTGCGCCGCTACGAGAGAGCATGAAGCAGGTTCCGAGGGGGGAAATGTCGGCATTGCCCGGGATACCGGTCCGGCCGCACAACGATCGGGGCGTCCCGGAGGGGGTGGAGAGGGTGCGGGAGTGGAGCTAAGGGGACTCGAACCCCTGACCCCCACACTGCCAGTGTGGTGCGCTACCAGCTGCGCCATAGCCCCTGAACAACCGGACCACCCGAGGAGGCCTCTCACGACAAGAGGCGAGAGCATTCACTCTCGCCTCGTGTCGCGATGGTGGAGCTAAGGGGACTCGAACCCCTGACCCCCACACTGCCAGTGTGGTGCGCTACCAGCTGCGCCATAGCCCCTGAACAACCGGACCACCCGAGGTGGCCTCTCACGACAAGAGGCGAGAGCATTCACTCTCGCCTCGTGTCGCGATGGTGGAGCTAAGGGGACTCGAACCCCTGACCCCCACACTGCCAGTGTGGTGCGCTACCAGCTGCGCCATAGCCCCGTACCGTCACCCGGGATTTACTCCCCGGTGCGAAGAGAAAATTACACCATCGCCGTCGACGACAACAAATCGCCTGGTCAGTGCGGACCGGGAGGCGACGGCGGTCGTCCGTCCGACCACCGTCGCCGCCACCTCAGCCGAGCTCGGCCACCCAGTTGTCGTTACCGAGTGCGTCGATCACGGTGCCGTTGTGCACCACCGCGGGGGTGCCGGACGCGCCCGCCGCCGCGAGCGCCTGCCGTCCCGCCTCCGCGTCGACCGCAGCCTGCTCGACGCGCGCGCCGTCGGCGACACACTGCGCCGCCTCGTCGGACGCCCCGGCGTCCCGTGCCATCTGTGCCAGCTCGGCATTGGTGAGGTCGCTGTCGCCCCGCTCGGCGGGCTGGTTCTCCGGCGAGAGCAGCGCACCGTGGAACGCGGAGAACGCCGTCGCGTCCCCGGCCTGCGCGACGCACTGACCGGCCGCGACCGCGCGGGTCGAGTAGTCGCCGCTCGCCGAGAGCTGATCGAGGAACGCGAGCATGTGGTATCGCACAGCGACGTCGCCGGCGTCGATCGCCTGCGCGAGTTCCTGACCGTGCTTGTGCTCGAGCTCGGCGCAGTACGGGCACAGCGGGTCCTCGAACAGGTCGATCGTCGTCGCGGCGTCGGGGAGGCCGAGGAGGACGACCCCGTCGTCCTGCAACTCCACCTGCACCGCCGCGTTCTGCACCGTCCCGTAGCCCTCGTTGCGCGCCTTGCTCCGGTTCGCCTGCCACAGCACCCCCCCGATGACCAGCACCGCGATCACCACGACCGCGATCCCGCCGAGGATGAAGGTGGACTTGCTCGACGTCGGCTCCGGCGTGTACTTGACCGGTTTGACCTTCTTGGCGCTCACGAAATCTGCCCTTCGCTGTCCGGGTATCGATGCGGGATCACTCTGCCATCGCGGGCTGAGTGCGTGCTGAGAGCCTCGCCCGGGAGCCGGGACCGAGCGCGAGCGGACTGCGGGGGAACACGGTCAGCCATGCGGCCAGGGCGAGGAAGCCGAGGTCTCGTGCGATTTCTCCGGCGTAGTCCCAGCCGTCCACGTCGGCGGCCCCACCGCCACCGAAACACCCGCAGTCGATCGACAGCCCGCGCGCCCACACCGACGCGATCACGCCGATCAACGTCAGCAGCGCGGCCGCCCCCACGACCGCTGCCGCGCGCACCGCGAGCCCGATCAGCAGCAGCAGTCCGAGCACGAGCTCGAGGATCGGCAGCCCGGCCGCGACGGGCCGCACGAGGACCTCGGGCAGCAGCTGGTACGCGCGGACGGCCACCACGGTCTGCGACGGATCGACGAACTTGATCCAGCCGGAGATCAGCCACACGGCGGCGAGACCGAGCCGGGCGATCAGACTGAGCAGGGGAATCCACACGTCATCGACAGTACCGAGGTCGACGCTCAGCGCTCCGTGGCTTCGGTCACCGCGGGTTCCCGGGTGAGCCGCGGCGCCAGCGCCCAGGGCACGGCCACCAGCAGCATGACGGCACCGGTCACGGCGAAGGCGGCCCCGTACGACAGGTGCTGCGCCAGGACTCCGGCGGCGACCGGTCCGATCACCGCGCCCACGTCGGCGGTCATCTGGAACGTCGCCAGCACCGGGCCGCCGCGCGCCTTGCTGCCGACGACGTCGGCGACGGACGCCTGCTGGGCCGGGTTCATCAGGCCCGACCCGACGCCGGCCAGCAGTGAGGTCGCGAAGAACAGCGCGAGGTTCGTGGTCAGGCCCATCGCGATGGTGCTGGTCCCGCACACCACGAGCCCCAGCAGGACGAACGGGCGGCGGCCGAACCGGTCGGACAACCGCCCGGAGACCATCAGGACCAGGGCGTTGCCCACGGCGAACACCGTCAGCGCCACCCCGGCGAGCCCGGCGTCGCGTCCGAGCACCTCTACGACGAACAGCGGCACCATCGCCACCCGCACGCCGAAGACGACCCAGCCGTTGGCGAAGTTCGATCCGAGTGCGGCCCGGTACACCGGCGACCGCAGGGCCTCCCGCAGCCGCATCGCGGGCATGCCGGCGCCCGAGTCCGGCGCGGCGAGCGCGGAGTGGCGCAGGCTCACGAACACGACGGCCGCTGCGACGAGGAGGGCCACCGCATAGATCAGGAACGGTGCCCGCAACCCCAGTCCTACCAGCGCGCCGCCGACGAGCGGACCGCCGATGTTGCCGAGCAGGAAGCTCGTCGCGTAGAGCCCCGACACCCGGCCCCGCGCGTTCGGTGGGGAGATGCGGATCAGCAACCCGAACGCCGAGACGGTGAACATGGTCGAGCCGATCCCGCCGAGCGCCCGGAACAGCAGCAGCTGCCAGTAGTCCGTCGCGAAGGCGCAGGCGCCGGTCGACAGCGCCACGATGAGCACACCGGCGATGTACACCGGCCGCTCCCCCAGCCGCTGCACGAGTTTTCCGCTGGCGGGAGCGAACAGCAGCCGCATGGCCGCGAACGCGGAGATCACGACGGACGCCGCGGTGACCCCGACGCCGAAACTGCGCGCGAACTGCGGCAGCGCGGGCGCGACGAGACCGAAGCCGAGAGCGATGACGAAGGCCGCGCTGACCAGGACCCAGATCTCCCGCGGCAAGGCGGCGTCGCGTGTTCGCATGATGGGCCTGATGTTAGCGACGCGCACGACCGGTCCGGCAGGCGCGTCCCGCCGGTACGGACTCAGCCGAGAACGTGGGACACCAGGTCGCGGGCCGCGTCCTGGACCTGCGCGAGATGGTCGGGGCCGAGGAACGATTCGGCGTAGATTTTGTACACGTCCTCGGTGCCCGACGGCCGGGCCGCGAACCACGCGTTCTCCGTGGTGACCTTCAGTCCGCCGATCGCGGCACCGTTGCCCGGCGCGGCGGTGAGGGTCGCGGTGATCGGCTCGCCGGCCAGTTCGGTGGCGTCGACCTGTTCGGGCGAGAGCTTCCCCAGCACCGCCTTCTGCTCCCGCGTGGCGGGTGCGTCCACCCGGGCGTACGACGGGTCGCCGTAGCGCTCGGCGAGCTCGGCGTAGCGCCGGGACGGGGTCGTGCCGGTCACGGCGGTGATCTCGGACGCGAGCAGGGCCAGCAGGATGCCGTCCTTGTCGGTGGTCCACACCGAGCCGTCGCGCCGCAGGAACGACGCGCCGGCGCTCTCCTCCCCGCCGAATCCGAGGGTGCCGTCGAGCAGGCCGGGAACGAACCACTTGAAGCCCACCGGAACTTCGAGCAGCCCGCGGCCCAGGCCCGCGGCCACCCGGTCGATCATCGACGAGCTCACGAGGGTCTTGCCGACCTTCGCCTCGGCGGACCACCCGGAACGGTGCCGGTACAGGTAGTCGATGGCGACCGCGAGGTAGTGGTTCGGGTTCATCAGCCCCCCGTCGGGGGTGACGATGCCGTGCCGGTCGGCGTCGGCGTCGTTGCCGGTGGCCAGGTCGTAGCGGTCGCGGGTGCCGATCAGCGACGCCATCGCGTTGGGCGACGAGCAGTCCATCCGGATCTTGCCGTCGGTGTCGAGGGTCATGAACCGCCACGTGGCGTCGACGAGCGGGTTGACGACGGTCAGGTCCAGCCGGTGCCGCTCGGCGATCTCGCCCCAGTAGTCGACGCTCGCACCGCCGAGGGGGTCGGCGCCGACGCGCAGCCCGGCCTCGCGGACGGCGTCGAGGTCCACGACGTTCGGCAGGTCGTCGATGTAGGCGGCGAGGAAGTCGTGCCGGCCGGCTGCGGCGAGCGCCCGGGCGGCAGGGACCCGGCGCACCCCGTCGAGTCCCGCGGCGAGCAGCTCGTTGGCGCGCGCCGCGATCGCCGACGTCGCGTCCGTGTCGGCCGGCCCACCGTGCGGGGGGTTGTACTTGAATCCGCCGTCGCGGGGCGGGTTGTGCGACGGGGTGACGACGATCCCGTCGGCGCGGGCCCCGGATCCGGCGGCGGCGTTGTGCCGCAGGATCGCGTGGCTCACGGCCGGGGTGGGTGTGTAGCGGTCGCGGGCGTCGACGACCACATCGACGCCGTTGGCGGCGAGCACCTCGAGTGCGCTCGTCCATGCCGGTTCCGACAGCGCGTGGGTATCGCGGCCGAGGAACAGCGGCCCGGTGACCTGCTGCGCCGCCCGGTATTCGACGATCGCTTGGGTCGTGGCGAGGATGTGCTGCTCGTTGAAGGCGCCGTCGAGGCTCGATCCGCGGTGACCCGAGGTGCCGAAGGCAACCTGCTGCAACGGATCCTGCGGGTCCGGCGTCACCGTGTAGTACGCGGTGACCAGGTGCGCGAGATCCTCCAGATCCGCGGCTGCCGCCGGTTGTCCCGCTCGTTCGTGCGCCATGTGACCTCCTCGTCCACCCGACCTTGCCCTGCTCATCTTGCCCGGCCTGCGTGCACCGCGCGCGTCGATCGCCGGCGGTCAGGACGTGAGGGCGAACCCGGCCCAGGCCGCGGCCGTCCCGGCCAGCACGCTCACCACCGCATATGCCGTCGCGGTGGCCGGGCGGCGCACGCGTACGAGACCGACCGCTTCGACGGCGAACGTCGAATAGGTGGTCAGGCCTCCGCAGAATCCGGTGCCGAGCAGCGCGAACGTCGCCGGTGCCAGCGCGGCGCCGGACAGCAGGCCCAGCAGCAGGCAGCCCAGAACGTTGACCGTCATCGTCGCCACCGGGACGCTGCGATAGGAGCGGACGTGCCGGCCCGCGAGGTAGCGCAGGACCGCACCGGCACCGCCGCCGACGGCGACGAGCAGGACGGTCATCGGGTCGCCGACCGGTGCCGCCACGCCTCACCGGTGGCCATCCCGACGCGTGCCGCCGTGAGTGCCCCGACGAGGGTCACAGTCACGTACAGGACGGCCGTCGCGGGGTGGCGGACGGTGTCGACGGCGAACGTGGAAAAGGTGGTGTAGCCGCCGAGTACGCCGACACCCAGGAACAGGCGCCACAGGCGATCGGGACCGAGCAGCGCGGCGACGAGGCCGAGCAGCAGCGAGCCGGCGACGTTGATCGCCGCGATCGTCCAGATGCCGGGGAACTGCACGGCCAGGGCGTACCGGGCCACGGCGCCCACCGCTCCGCCCGCGGCGACCACGGCCGTCGGCTTGTACTCCATGCCGGTAACCGTAGAGGTCCGGCAGATGCGAAGGACCCCGGCCGGGTGGCCGGGGTCCTTCGCGTTCCGGTGGAGCTGCCGGGAATCGAACCCGGGTCCTCCGCCGCCTCGCCAGGGCTTCTCCGTGTGCAGTTCGCTATGTCTCTACTTGGATCTCCCGGTCCCGCGAACAAGCCGAGATGACGATCCCAGTCGCTGTTTGCTGTCCCGTCCGGCTCCGCGACCGAGCCGTACGGTGAAGCTCCCTAGTCGATGCCAGGATCCGGGGCGGGAGCACACCCGGTCTGACAGAGACGCACTCGCTTAGGCAGCGAGGGCGTACTCGCGCTGAGTAGACTCGGCGCTTATTGGTTTGCAGCGACGCTTACGGTGGTCTCTTGCCTGCACCGACACGCTTCCCCTAGCTCAACGTACGCAGTCGAAACCGTTCAGCCCCGTACGTACCTGCGACCTTCGCAGGACTACCCACTCTAACGCGCGGACCCCCCTTCGTCATTCCCATTTCCGCCGCGCCGCGGATGACGTGGATCACAGCCGTCACGCGGCCGCGGTGATCATGCCTACGGCGGTGAGGGCGAGCAGCATGCCGGCCGTCTGACCACGCCCGATACGCTCGCCCAGCACGATCATCGCCAGCAGCACGGTCGCCGCCGGGTACAGCGCGCCGATGACGCTGACCAGCGACAGCATGCCGCCCTGGAAGGCGAACATCAGCGCACCGTTGGCGATCACGTCCAGGACCGCGACCGCGACGATGTGCGGGTACACCCGCCCCGGCGGCCGGATCAGCTGCCGCACCCCCAGAGCCACGGCCCACACCACGAGCGTCGCGGTGAGCCGCGACATGCCGAGAGGCCACAGGCCGGTGCCCTCGGGGACTCGGTGCAGCGCGACGAACATCAGCGCGAACGCGACCCCGGAGCCGACGGTCAGCCACGCCACGTTCGCGGTGAAGCGTGGCTGCTCGTCCCCGGCGACGCTCTCCCTCGATTCCCTGCTGACCAGCACGACGGCGACGAGGGCGATCGCGATTCCGGCGTAGGCGACCGGTCCGGGCCGCTCCCCCGCCGTGATGCCGACGAGCACCGGGATCCCGGCCACGAGCACGGCGGTGAGTGGGGACACCACCGACATCGGACCGGCGGCGAGCGCGAGATAGAACCACCAGATCGCGACGCCGCCGGCCACACCGGCCGCCGCACCCCAGCCGAGCGACCCGGCCGTGACGTCACCGCCGACGAGCGGCGCGACGGCGAGCACCAGCAGCAGCGACAGCGGGTACGACACGAGCACGAACCGCAGCGCCGCCACCTGCCGGGACGCGACTCCGCCGAGGAAGTCGCTCACCCCGTAGCCGACCGCGGCCACCAGGGCGAGCACGATCGCCGTCAGCGCATGCCCTTCACCCGCCGGCCGAGTTCGCGGGTCACCTCGCGCTCGGCGGTGCGACGGGCCAGATCCTGGCGCTTGTCGTAGTCCTGCTTACCCCGGGCCAGAGCCAGCTCGACCTTCACCTTGCCGTCGGAGAAGTACATCGACAGCGGCACCAGGGTCTGGTTGCCCTCGCGGGTCTTTCCCACGAGGTTGTCGATCTCCCGGCGGTGCAGCAGCAACTTGCGGGTGCGCCGCGGGGCGTGGTTGGTCCACGTACCGTGTCCGTACTCGGGGATGTGCAACCCGCGCAGCCACACCTCACCGTCGTCGACGGTGGCGAACGCGTCGACGAGCGAGGCCTTGCCCTCGCGCAGGCTCTTGACCTCTGTGCCCAGGAGTGCGACTCCGGCCTCGTACGTGTCCAGAATGGTGTAGTTGTGCCGCGCCTTGCGGTTGGTCGCAATGACCTTGCGGCCCTTTTCCTTCACTTTCGGGCCCCTCCGGTCCTCGATGCGTCCGACAGATCTGTGTACAGCATAGGTAGCGGAGACAACCGGATATTCCCGCGCACCGGCGCGGAGCTATTCGCGCACGTACAGGCGCAGGGTGACGTAGGCGGTCAACGCCGCCATGCCGACGCCCACCAGCACCAGGATCGGCGAGACCAGCAGTACGTCGCTGTTGGAGATGCGGGCGACGATGTTGGCCTCGTAGACCTCCGAGAGCACCTCGTCGACGAAGGCACCCTTCGCGGCGAACAACCCGGCGATGGCCAGCGCCGCGCCGATCACGGCCGCCACGACGGCCTCGAGCAGGAACGGCAACTGGGTGTACCAGCGGGTCGCGCCCACCAGCCGCATGATGCCCACCTCGGTGCGGCGGGTGAACGCGGCGATCTGCACCATGTTCGCGATGAGCAGGATCGCAGCGACCGCCTGGACCGTGGCGATCGCGAACGCGGCGTTGCGGACGCCGCCCAGCACGCTGAACAGCCTCTCGACGAGGTCCTTCTGGTTGAGGACACTGTCGACCCCGGGGCGGACGGCGAACTGGTCCTCGATCACCCCGAACCGGTCGGGGTCGGAAAGCTTGATCTTGAACGAGGCCGGGAAGCTCTCGGGGCTGACGAGTTCGGCGAGTTCCGGCTGGTCCTTGAAGACCCGCTCGGTCGCGTCGGCGACGGCGTCCTCGCGGTTGAGGTACTGCACCGACACCACTGCCGGGGTGTTCTCGAGGTCCGAGCGCAGGGTCCGGCAGATGTCCTGCTCGCAGTCCGGGTCGAGGGTCGAGATGTCCTCGGTGAGGAACACCTGCACCTCGACCCGGTCGAGGAAGATCTGCTGCGTCTTGTCCGCCATCTGCACGACGAGCAGGCCCGCGCCGAACAGGCCGAGGGAGATCGCGGTGGTCAGGATCATCGCGACGGTCATGGTCAGGTTGCGGCGCAGGCCGGTGGCGACCTCGCTCAGGATGAAGCTGGCACGCATGGAGTGTCGAAGTCCTTCGGTTGCCGGAGGGGGCGAGTGCGGTGGAGCGGGAGAACGCGGTCAGCGGCCGACGCCGTAGACGCCGCGCGCCTCGTCGCGCACGACCCGCCCGAGGTCGAGCTCGACCACCCGGCGCCGCATCGAGTCGACGATGTGATGGTCGTGAGTGGCCATCAGCACGGTGGTTCCCGTTCGGTTGATGCGTTCGAGCAGCATCATGATGTCCTGGCTGGTGTCCGGGTCGAGGTTGCCGGTCGGCTCGTCGGCCATGAGCACGAGCGGGCGGTTCACGAACGCCCGCGCGATCGCGACGCGCTGCTGTTCGCCACCGGACAGCTCGGTGGGCAGGCGGTCGGCCTTGCCGGACAGGCCGACGAGGTCGAGCACCTCGGGCACGGTGCGCGCGATGACCGAGCGGGGCTTGCCGATCACCTCGAGCGCGAACGCGACGTTCTCGGCCACCGTCTTGCGCTGCAGCAACCGGAAGTCCTGGAACACGCAGCCCAGGTTCTGCCGCAACCTGGGCACCCGGCGCGCCGACAGGCGGTTGACGTGGAAGTCCGCCACGTGGATGTCACCCGAGGTGGGCGTGTCGTCACGCAGGAGCAGCCGCAGGAAGGTCGACTTCCCGGAACCGGACGGGCCGATGAGGAAGACGAACTCGCCCTTGTCGATCTCGACGCTCACCTTGTCGAGAGCCGGCCGGGTCGACGTCTTGTACGACTTGGACACATTCTCCAGGCGGATCACGCCGCCATGCTAGCCGTTATCGGACGGTGACCTAAGGAACCGACTCGCCGGTAGGTTCGGTGGGGGACGAATCGCCGAGGCCGGGAATCGGGATCTCGGGCAACCGCAGGCCGGGCTGGGTCGTCGTGGTCGTCGGGGCCGGGGCACCGGGCACCGCCTCCGAGCCGCGTCCGCCGGGAGTCGATCCGGTGCCCGTCGGCGTGGGGTCGGCCGTCGTCGGAGCCGGTTCGGTGGTGGTGGGGACGGTGGTGGTCGGAGTGGGCTCGACCGGGGCCTCCGGCACGTACGGCACGTACGGCACGTCGCTGACGACGACCGCGCCCGGCGGCGCCGCCGCGTTCTGCTCGTCCTCCGGATTCAGGTACACGTACAGCAACCACAGGCCGACCCAGAGCACGCACAGGCTCAACGTGGTGGTGCGCACCCGGCCGCCGAGGACGTGGTCCGGGATGTGGAATCGGCGTCGCTCGCTCACTGCACCGCCTCGATACCGTGGATCGGGGTGGAGGTGTCCAGCTGGGGGTTGACGCTCATCCCCCTGCGGCGCAGCGCCAGCGCGACGCGCACCCGGAGTTCGCGGCCCACCTGGAACTGCTTGCCGGGCAGGGTCCGGGCCACCATACGGACGCTGACCTGATCGACCTCGAGACTCTCGACTCCCATCACGGTCGGCTCGTCGAGCAGCAGTTCCCTGAGCTTCTCGTCCTCGAACGCCGCGACACCGACCTCGTGCAGGATGTCGTTGACCTCTGCGATGTCCGCGGTGACCGGGATCGGCACGTCGACGACGGCACGGGCCCAGTCCTTCGACAGGTTGACAGCCTTGTTGATCTGCCCGTTGGGCACGGTGATGACCTCGCCGGCGGCGTTGCGCAGTTTCGTCACCCGCAGGGTGACGTCCTCGACCGTGCCGACGGCATCGGCGGAGGCACCGGTGACCGAGATCTGGACGGTGTCACCGAACCCGTACTGCCGCTCGGTGATGATGAAGAATCCGGCGAGGATGTCCTGGACGATGCGCTGGGCACCGAAACCGAGCGCGGCACCGAGCACCGTGGCCGGCGCCACGAGGCTGCCGATGGGGAGCGCCAGGTAGTCGAAGACCTTCAGGGTCGCGACGATGTAGACGAACGTGATGACCACCCAGGTGATCACCTGCGCCACCGAGTGGCGGTGCTTGGTGACCTCCGAGCGCACCAGGGCGTCGGACTGCTGGTAGGTCTCGTCGATGCGCCGCGTGATCCGGCCACCGACCCAGCTCACGAATCGCGCGACGAGCGCGGCGCCGAGCACCGTGAGCGCGATCTGCAGACCGCTGCTCGACAGCCAGTCGAGAATCCTGCTACCGGGAAACAGGGTTCGATCCTCCGTGTCGCTGGTTCCGGACTACTGGTTCTGCTTCTGGTTCTCGCGCATGCGCCACCGGATGCCCTCCTCGAGGAACCCGTCGATGTCGCCGTCGAGGACGGCCGACGGATTGTTCACCTCGTGCTCGGTGCGCAGGTCCTTGACCATCTGGTAGGGGTGCAGGACGTAGGAGCGCATCTGGTTGCCCCAGGAGCTCCCGCCGTCGCCCTTGAGGGCGTCCATCTCGGCGCGCTCCTCCTGCCGCTTGCGTTCGAGCAGCTTGGCCTGCAGCACGCGCATGGCCGAGACCTTGTTCTGCAGCTGCGACTTCTCGTTCTGGCAGGTGACGACGATGCCCGTGGGGATGTGGGTCAGTCGCACCGCGGAGTCGGTGGTGTTGACGGACTGCCCGCCCGGGCCGGACGAGCGGTACACGTCGACGCGGATGTCGTTCTCGTCGACGTCGATGTGGTCGGTCGTCTCGACGACGGGCAGCACCTCGACCTCGGCGAACGACGTCTGGCGCCGGCCCTGGTTGTCGAAGGGGCTGATACGCACGAGCCGGTGGGTGCCCATCTCGACCGAGAGGGTGCCGTACGTGTAGGGCGCCTTGATCGCGAAGGTCGCGGACTTGATGCCCGCCTCCTCCGCATACGAGGTGTCATAGACCTCCACCGGATAGCCGTGCTTGTCGGCCCACCGGATGTACATCCGCATGAGCATCTCGGCCCAGTCGGCGGCGTCGACGCCGCCGGCGCCGGCGCGGATGTTGACCAGCGCGTCGCGCTGGTCGTACTCGCCGGAGAGCAGGGTCCGCACCTCCATCGCCTCGATGTCGGTGCGCAGGGCGGCACGCTCGGCGTCGGCGTCGGCCAGCGCGACGGTGCGGTCCTCCCCCTCCTCGCCCTCGGCGAGTTCGTAGAGCACCGGCAGGTCGTCGAGCCGTGAGCGCAGCTCCTCGACGCGCCGCAGTTCACCCTGGGCGTGCGAGAGCTGGCTGGTGACCTGCTGCGCATGCTCCTGGTCGTTCCACAACTCCGGGTCGGCGGCCTGGTGCTCGAGTTCGTCGATGCGCCGGCGCAGCTCGTCCACGTCGAGGACCGCCTCGACGGTCTCGAGGGTGGTCGCCAGTTCGGCCAGGTCTGCGGAAACATCGGGATGCACGATTCTCAAGGCTACCGGGTGTGCGGCGTGACCTCGCCACCGCTGGGGGCCGGGTGGGCCTCGACTAGCGTCTGGGGCATGAGCACGGACTTCTCGGCCGATCTGGATCTCGCCCTGCGCCTCGCCGACGAGGCGGACGCCATCACCCGCACCCGGTTCGGCGCCCTGGACCTGACCGTCACCGACAAGCCGGACCTGACCCCGGTGTCGGATGCCGATCTCGGCGTCGAACGCGCCGTGCGCGGCACGCTCGGCGCCGAGCGCCCGGGGGACGCGATCCTCGGCGAGGAGTTCGGGGGCGACGCGGTGTTCACCGGCCGCCAGTGGGTGGTCGATCCGATCGACGGGACCAAGAACTTCGTGCGCGGTGTGCCGGTGTGGGCCAGCCTGATCGCCCTGCTCGACGACGGCGTGCCGGTGGTGGGGGTGGTGAGCGCCCCGGCGTTGAACCGCCGTTGGTGGGCCGCGGCCGGCGCGGGATCGTGGCTGGCGTACGACGGCGGGCAGCCGCGCCGCATCTCGGTCTCGCAGGTCGCCGAGCTGTCCGCCGCGTCGCTGAGCTTCTCGAGCCTGTCCGGCTGGCGCGACCGCGGCCGGCGCGACGAGTTCGTCGCGCTCACCGACGAGGTGTGGCGGGTGCGGGCCTACGGCGACTTCTACTCGTACTGCCTGCTCGCCGAGGGCGCGGTGGACGTCGCACTGGAGCCCGAGGTGTCCCTGTGGGACCTGGCTGCGCTGGACGTGCTGGTCCGGGAGGCCGGGGGCCGGTTCACGAATCTCGACGGTGCGGCCGGCCCGCACGGTGGCAGCGCGGTCGCCACCAACGGAGCGCTGCACGACGGTGTGCTCACCCGTCTGCAGCACGTCGGATAGGGCACGCACCACCAACTTACTCGATAGTAGACAGCAATCTTACTCCGCAGTAAGATTGTGGGCGTCCGTCCCCACATCGAGAAACCTCTGGTGATCATGAGCAAGCAAGACAGTGTGGCCCGGAACACCCCCCGCGATACGTCCGCCGTGGGCCTGAACCCCCTCCGGCGGGACGCCATGGGCGCGGCGATGCGTGTGCTCACCCGGATCACCGGTTCGGAACTCGCGGACCGGTACAACCTCCGGCAGGCCATCGACCGGGTGACCTACCAGTCCACCAAGACCGGCTTCAAGACGCTCGGCGCCGCCACCCGCACCTTCAAGAAGGTCACCGGCGGATCCGGCACACCGCAGCGCCTCGACACCGCCGTCCGCACCGACCTGTTCGACCTGACCCCCACCGACGATCAGCAGATGATCGCCGAGACCGTCCGCGAGTTCGCCGCCGAGATCCTGCGGCCCGCTGCACACGATGCCGACGAGGCAGGCGCCCCCCCCCCCCCCCCCCCCCCCCCG
>NZ_AJFC01000212.1:0-10060 GCF_000256505.1 Rhodococcus sp. P14
CCGGGCCGCCGAACTCGGCATCACCCTCGTCAACGTGCCCGAGGCATTCGAGGGAGCCGCCACCGAGCGGGGCGCCGTCACCAACACCCTCGTCGCCGAGGCACTCGCCCACGGCGACATGGGGCTGGCGCTGCCGATCCTCGCGCCGAGCGGCGTCGCGGTCGCCCTCACCCAGTGGGGCACCGAGGAGCAGCAGCGGACGTACCTGCCGGCGTTCGCCGGCGACGACGTCCCCCAGGCCTGCGTCGTGATCACCGAGCCGCGCGCCCTGTTCGACCCCTTCGCGCTGCAGACCAAGGCGGTGCGCTCCCCCAGCGGCTACCGGCTCACCGGCGTCAAGTCCCTGGTGCCGGCCGCCGGCAGCGCCGAACTGTTCGTCGTCGCCGCCGAACTCGACGGAAAGCCGTCGCTGTTCCTGGTCGAATCCGACAGCAAGGGCCTGGTGATCGAGGCCGACCCGTCGATGGGTCTGCGCGCCGCCGGGCTCGGCCGGCTGCACCTGACCGACGTCGCCGTGCCGCAGTCCGCCCTCCTCGGCGACGCCGACGCCGACGTGCGCGCCGAGCAGTACGCGGACGCCGTCCGCCTCGCCCGGCTCGGCTGGTCCGCCCTCGCCGCGGGGACCGGACAGGCCGTGCTCGACTACGTCGTCCCCTACGTCAACGAACGGGAAGCCTTCGGCGAACCGATCAGCCATCGGCAGGCCGTCGCCTTCATGGTCGCCAACATCAAGATCGAGCTCGACGGGATCCGGCTGGTCACGCTGCGCGGCGCCGCCCGGGCCGATCAGGGCCTGTCCTTCGCCCGCGAGGCGGCGCTGGCCCGCAAGCTCGCCACCGACAAGGGTATGCAGATCGGCCTCGACGGTGTCCAACTGCTCGGCGGCCACGGCTTCACCAAGGAACACCCCGTCGAGCGCTGGTACCGCGACCTGCGCGCCGTGGGCGTCGCCGAGGGCGTCGTCCTCGTCTGAGCCGCCCGATCCGGCAGCGTCCCCTCACACCTAGGAACCCGCGATGATCAATCTCGAACTTCCCAAGAGGCTCAAGGCGTCGGCGAACCAGGCCCACCAGGTCGCCGCGCAGATCTTCCGTCCCGTCTCACGCAAGTACGACCTCGCCGAGCACGTGTACCCCGTCGAACTGGACACGATGGCGGCGATGGTCGAGGGCCTCAACGACTCCGGCCAGGGCGCCTCGGGCGCGGCGCTCGGCCGCGGCGACGAGCCCAAGAAGCAGGCCGGCAACGTCAACGGCGGCAACATGGCGTCGCTGCTCAACGTGATCGAAACCTGCTGGGGCGACGTCGGTCTGACTCTCTCGATCCCCTATCAGGGCCTCGGCAACTCGGCGATCGCCGCCGTCGCCACCGACGAACAGCTCGAGCGCTTCGGCAAGGTGTGGGCGTCGATGGCCATCACCGAGCCCAGCTTCGGCTCCGACTCCGCCGCCGTGACCACCACCGCCGTCCTCGACGGCGACGAGTGGGTCCTCAACGGCGAGAAGATCTTCGTCACCGCCGGCGAACGCTCCACCCACGTGGTCGTGTGGGCGAGCGTCGACCGGTCGAAGGGGCGCGCGGCGATCAAGTCGTTCGTCGTCCCGCGGGACGCCCCCGGCCTCAGCGTGGCCCGCCTCGAGCACAAGCTCGGCATCAAGGCCTCCGACACGGCCGTCCTCGTGCTCGACAACTGCCGGATTCCGAAGGACAACCTGCTCGGCAGCCCCGAGGTGAACGTCGAGAAGGGGTTCGCGGGGGTCATGCAGACCTTCGACAACACCCGTCCGATCGTCGCCGGCATGGCCATCGGCGTCGCCCGCGCGGCGCTCGAGGAACTGCGCGGCGTCCTCGCCGAGGCCGGTGTCGAGGTGTCCTACGACGTCCCGGCCTGCAACCAGCACGCTGCGGCCGCCGAATTCCTCGCGCTCGAGGCCGACTGGGAGGCGGCCTACCTGCAGGCGCTGCGGGCCGCGTGGATGGCCGACAACAAGCAACCCAACTCGCTGGAGGCGTCGATCTCCAAGGCCAAGGCCGGCCGCACCGGCACCGCGGTCACCCTCAAGGCAGTCGAGCTGGCGGGTACCTACGGCTACTCCGAACGTCCACTGCTCGAGAAGTGGGCGCGCGACTCGAAGATCCTCGACATCTTCGAGGGCACGCAGCAGATCCAGCAGCTCATCATCGCGCGACGGCTGCTGGGCCTGTCGAGCGCCGAACTGAAGTAGCCGGTCACAGACCACTTCTCCGAGGGGTCGGGCCCCCGCCGTACTCACCGACGGCGGGGGCCCTCTCACGCTCCGGACCGGACCGCTACCCGCGCGGCCGGGCGGGATCACCCTCGCGCGCGACGGAGCTCGTCGCGGAGCGCGACCACCTAGGCCGTCGGCGCGGCCACCTGTGCCCGAGTCGCCGCCTGGCTCGCCTCGTCCTGCTCCCCCACCCGCTCGACCAGCCAGGACGCCGGCGCGGCCGCCACGACACCGAGCAGGGCGATGACCGCGATCACCGGGGTGGCCGCGATCAGCCGTCCGACGGCTGCGACCGGCACTGCTCGGGCGGGAATCCCCCGGCCCTGACACCCCCGGTAGATCGGACGAATGTCCACTTCTGTGAAGTGCATCACCACTAGGGTTGCGGTGACGAATCCGGCACGAGCTCGAAGGGGACAGCATGCCCGGGCAGGACATCAAGGACAGGATCACCGGGGCCGTCGGGGAGGTGACCGACACACTGGGTGCCGTGCGGGTACTCGCGCGCTCCGGCCTGCTGCACTTCCCCCGGGTCGACCACGGAATCGGCACCCTCGTCGCCGTGAGCCGCTACGGCCCGTTCGCCGGACCGGTGCATGCCCACGCCGCGCGCGGCTACGACGCCGTCGCCCTCGTCGACGAGCGTGGCCGGTTGAGCTACGAGGAGCTCGAGGGACAGTCGAATGCGCTCGTACGGGCGCTGCAGGCCGACGGGGTCGCGGCGGGGGACGTGATGGGCCTGATGGCCCGCAATCACCGTGGACTCGTTCTCACCATGCTCGCGGCCGCCAAACTCGGCGCGAAGCTGGTCATGATGAATACCGGGTTCGCTCCGCGCCAGCTCGCGGACGTCGCGGAACGTGAAGGTGTCGGCACGTTCGTCTACGACGCCGAGTTCGCGGCGGTGGCCGCAGCCCTGCCGCCGGATGTGCGGACGTACAGCTCGTGGCCCGAGGGTGAGGAGCCGGGACCACCCGGCATCGAGTCCGTGCTCGCACAGTTCGATCGGTCCGCCGTTCCCGCGCCGAGCACACTCGGTGGTTTCGTGCTGCTCACCAGCGGCACGACCGGCACGCCCAAGGGTGCCCCGCGCGAGCGCACGTCGCCGCTCGCCTCGGCGCAGTTCCTGGACCGGGTACCGCTACGGCCGGGACAGACGATGCTGATGGCGGCGCCGGCGTTCCACGGGACCGGCATCTCACAGTTCGGACTCGCGCTGGCGCTGGGTCAGACCGTGGTGATGGAGCGGCGGTTCGACCCGCTCGAGACGGTTCGCCTGATCGAACGGCACCGGGCGAACGTGCTCGTCGTCGTGCCGACGATGCTGCAGCGGATCCTGGACCTCGGGGGCGAGGCGATCGGCCGGTTCGACACGTCGAGCCTGCAGATCATCTTCTCCGCCGGCTCGGCGCTGTCGCCGGACGTGTGCCGGCGCACCCGCGAGTACTTCGGCGACGTCCTGCACAACCTGTACGGGTCGACCGAATGCGCGGTGGCCACCGTCGCCACGCCCGAGGACATCCGCCGGGCACCGGGCACGGCCGGACGGCCCCCGGTGACGTGCCGGGTGGAGCTGTACGACGAGGAAGGCAACCGCATCACCGAGCCCGGCAAGGTGGGCCGGATCTTCGTCGCGAGCGGGCTGAGCTTCGACGGTTACACGGACGGCCGGGACAAGGAGCGCATCAACGGACTGCTCTCGACGGGCGACGTCGGGCACTTCGACGAGGAGGGACTGCTGTTCGTCGACGGCCGGGACGACGACATGATCGTCTCCGGTGGCGAGAACGTGTACCCGCTGGAGGTGGAGAACCTTCTCGTCGAAAGGGACGACGTGTTCGACGCCGCGGTGGTCGGGGTGGAGGATCCGGACTTCGGTCACCGGCTGCGCGCCTTCGTGGTGCCGGCCGAGGGCTCCGCGCGCGACGTCGAGGAGATCAAGGAGTACGTCAAGGCGAACCTGGCGCGTTACAAGGTCCCGCGTGACGTCGTCTTCCTCGACGAACTGCCGCGCAATGCGACGGGGAAGCTGCTGCGACGCGTACTCGTCGACATGAAGCCCTGATCTCATGCGGAAGGGCCCGGCACCGGATGAACCGGTGCCGGGCCCTTCGGCGTGGTAGCGGGGACAGGATTTGAACCTGCGACCTCTGGGTTATGAGCCCAGCGAGCTACCGAGCTGCTCCACCCCGCGTTGCAGGAACGAAGTTACACGGCTCGGTGAACGGAATGCAAATCGCCTGGGCGAAGGCCTTTTTCGGGCGTCGTCGCGTGTCCTGGACCACACTCGGCACATGTTCCTCCTCACATAACGGAGGTGTAACGATCGCGTGACGGGAAGGTCGACATGCCGCGGTGACCTGCGCAGAAGCGGGTCGCTCGTCCCATCTGATGGACACCCGGGGCACGGTTGCGGCCGGTAGCCCGGGTCGCGACGCATCGGTACGGTCGGTCGCGGCTCGACACCACCGAGCCGACGCCGTCCCGCCGCCGCCGAGCTGCCCCGCGGGATCCGGTACGACGAAACCTTCGGGGGGCAGCGACGCGACCCGGCCGACTGTCCGCACCGCCACGACCGAGCGGTGCCCGGGGTCCGGCGTCGGCGAGCGCGGAGAGGATTCATCCCGCATGACCACTTTCTTCAGCAAGCGTGGCCTCGGCACGGCCGTTGTCACCGGCGCCCTCGTGGCGGTGCCGTTCGGCCTCGCCACCGGCACCGCCTCCGCTGCCCCGCACAACTGGGACGCGGTGGCGGAGTGCGAGAGCGGCGGCAACTGGTCGATCGACACCGGCAACGGCTACTACGGCGGTCTGCAGTTCTCGCAGAGCACCTGGGCGGCCAACGGCGGCACCGGCAGCCCGCACACCGCTTCGAAGGCCGAGCAGATCCGCGTCGCGGAGAACACGCTGCAGACCCAGGGCCCGGGCGCGTGGCCGGTCTGCGGTCAGTACCTGACCACCGGGAGCGAGGCCGCGCCCGCGCCCGAAGCACCCGCAACCCCGGCACCCGCAACTCCGGCACCCGCGACCCCGGCACCCGCAGCACCGGCACCCGCAGCACCGGCACCCGAGGCCGCGCCGGTCGACCAGGCCGTGGAGCAGGCGCTCGGTGTCGCCGGCGAGTTCGCCGCGCAGCACGGCTTCGCTGCGCAGTTCGACCAGGTGGTCGGCGTCGCACTGCCCGGACGCTGATTCGTCCCCCGAACGACGGGGCCCCGCGCACGATGTGCGCGGGGCCCCGCTTCGGTCGCGGCAGGAGATCAGCCGCCGGTGGACTGGTACGCCTCCACGGCCGCCTGCACTCGTTCGAGCGCCCGACCGTACGCTGCGAAGTCGCCGGTGCTCTGCGCCGCGCTGAGCTCGGCGAGCGCCGCGTCGAGTTCGGCGACTGCCGCCGTCCGATCCGCCGGCGCCGGAGCGGGCGCGGGGTTCGGCGCCGGAGCGGGCGCCGGTGCCGCCGCCTGGCCGTCCTGCGGTGTCCCCTCTGCCCCCTCAACCGGTGCCGGGGGTGTCGACTCGCCACCCGGTGCGGTGGCCGCACTGCCGACGCCGCCGCCGAAGACCTGGTCCAGTGCCGCGGCGAGGGTGGGGGCATAGCCGATCCGCACCCCACCGGCGGGCCCGGGCTCGCGATAGCTGACGATCACCCGGGACAGCTGCGGGAAGGTGGAGGTGTTTCCGCTCGCCGAGTTGCGTTCCGTGTACATCGGCTGGACGTACAGGATGCCGCCCTCGGCGATCGGCAGCGTCAGCAGATTGCCGTACTGGATCCGGTTGGACCGCTCGAGCAGAGTGCGCTCCGACGCGACGCGCGTGTCGGAGATCATCGCGTTCTGCGTCTGTGCGGGACCGAAGGTCTGGGTGTCGGTCGGCAATCGGAGGATCGTGAACTTGCCGTAGTTGTCGGGGTCCGAGTTCACCGAGATGTACGCGGACAGGAACTGCCGGTTGAAGCCCACCATCGCGGAGGTGAGCCGGAACGACGGGCGGGCCGTCTCCTCGTCACCGATCAGCACGTAGTAGGGCGGCTGATTGGCCGTCGTCTCGACCGTCGGGTCGCTCGGCACCGACCAGAACGCGTTGTTGGTGAAGAACTCGCGCGGGTCGTCGACGTGGTACTTCGCGAGCATCTCGCGCTGCACCTTGAACAGGTCCTCCGGGTACCGGAAGTGCGAGCGGAGCTCGTCGGAGATCTGGTCCTGCGGGGTCACCGCATCGGGGAAGACACCCATCCACGCCTTCAGGACCGGGTCCTGGTCGTCGACCTGGTAGAGGGTCACGGTGCCGTCGTACGCGTCGACTGTCGCCTTCACCGAGTTCCGGATGTAGGAGACCTCCTTGCGGGGCAGCAGCCGGCCGGTGTTCTGGTCGACGCTGTCCTCGACGAGACCTTCGAGGGAACTGCGCTGCGCGTACGGGTAGTTGTCGAGCGTGGTGTAGGCGTCGACGACCCACACGATGCGGCCGTCGACCGCCGCGGGATATGCGTCGCCGTCGGCGGTGAGCCAGGGCGCGACCTTCGTCACCCGGTCCCGCGGATCGCGGTTGAACAGCAGCTTCGACTCGCTGCCGATCGCACTCGAGAAGAGGATGTTGCGTTCGGCGTACTTCGAGGCGAACGCGAGGCGGTTGAACCAGTTGCCGATCGACACGCCACCCGAGCCGGTGTAGGTGTACTGCGCGGTGTCGGTGTCGTACTCCCGCGGGGCCTCGCCCTCGGCGGCACCGACGATCGCGTAGTCGGGCTCCTCCTGCGCGATGACCTCACCGAAGTAGATCCGCGGCTGCTCGACCGGGATCACCTGGTTGCCGGACTCGAGCGACGCGATGTCGCTGACCATGTACACCGGGTAGCCGCTGTTGCTGTTGGCGGCCTCCTCCGCGGACTCGCTCGCGGCGGCGTTCACCCGGTTGGCGGGGGCGGCGACCAGGCCGTTGCCGTGGGTGTACACCGTGTGCCTGTTGATCCAGTCGGTCTGGTTGCCCGTCAGGCTCGACGGCGACAGTTCGCGGGCGGCGACGATGTAGTCCTCGCGCTGCCCGTCGATCTCGTACCGGTCGATGTCCAGCGACGGCGGGAACCCGTAGAAGTTCTTCAGCTGCTGCTGCTGGGTGAAGGTGCGCGGCAGCACGTTGGGGTCGAGCAGACGGGTGTTGGCGATCGTCGTCACGTCCGCCGGCACGTTGCGCGGCGACGTGCTGCCCACGCCGGGGTAGTCCTGATACTCCACGGTCTCGTCCGTGATGCCGTAGGCCTGACGGGTCGCCGCGATGTTGCGCTCGATGTACTCGGCCTCCTTGACGGCGGCGTTCGGCCGGACGGAGAACTGCTCGACCACCAGCGGCCACACGGCCCCGACGAGGATCGACGAGAGCACCAGCAGCGCGGTCGCCATCGCCGGGATACGCAGGTCGCGCAGCACGATCGCCGCGAAGAACGCCACCGCGCAGATGACGGCGATCGCCATCAGGATCAGCTTGGCGGGCAGCACGGCGTTGATGTCGGTGAATCCCGCGCCGGTGAACGTGGGCTCCTTGCGCCCGCTCCACAGCAGTGCGTACCGGTCGAGCCAGTACGCGACCGCCTTGAACGCGACGAAGATGCCGGCCAGTACGGCCAGCTGGATGCGGGCGGCGCGGGTGAGGCTGCCACCGCGGCCGGCGAGCCGGATGCCGCCGAAGATGTAGTGGGTGACCAGACTGGCGAAGAGCGCCAGGATGACGGCCACGAACATCCAGTTCAGCAGGAAGCGGTAGAAGGGCAGGTCGAAGGCGTAGAAGCCGACGTCCAGCCCGAACTGCGGGTCCGTGGTGCCGAACGAGCCGCCGTTGAAGAACATCTGCACGGTCACCCAGCTCGCCTGCGCGATCAGGCCGGACAGCAGCCCGAGCACGATCGGGATGCCGAGGCCGAAGGTGCGCAGCCGGGACATCACCGTGGTGCGGTACCGCGAGATGGGGTCGTTGGGCCCGGATGCGGGCACGAACACGGGGCGCGATCGGTACGCCAGGAGCATGGCGAGCCACACCACGGCGCCCACGAACAGGCCCACGACGACGAACAGGACGATCCGGGTCAGCAGCACCTTCACATACACGTCACGGAAGTCGACCTCACCGAACCACAGCCAGTTGGTGTAGGCGTCCACCAGTCGGGGACCGACCAGCAGCAGCACCGCGGCCACCACGGCCAGGCTCAGCAGAATCTTGCTGCGTTTCGACAGCGAAGGTACTCCGGTGGGGGGCCTCATGCCCACGTGCCACACTCCCAATTCTCCGGCGACGCGGATGCGCCGCAGCTGTTCACCTCGACTGTCACCCACGGCACTCGCGGTGACCGTTTCGCCCCACTCTACGGAATGAGGCGGCCACCACGCCGCGGCGGCGACGAGACCTGGCGACGGTGCAAGGATATGTCCGTGAGCGACAGTTATCCCGTCCCGTCCGAAGACGCCCTGCGCCGGTGCGTCGGTGAGATCGTCGACTTCGTCGACGCCGGTGGCTGGGGGCAGCCACCCCAGATGTTCGCGCTGGTGCCGACGGCCCTGCTGGCGGCGTCGGAACCGACGCTGCTCGACCAGCTCGACGCGGGCCACGAGTACACCCCGGTGGAGCAGGACGCCTTCCCGGACGACGTCGAGGGCGGCAGCCCCGCCCTCGACGAGTTCCTCGCCACCACCAGCTGGCCCGAATCGGTCGCCGGCTGCGCCCTGGTGCAGGAGATCGTGGTGCTGCCGCCGAGCGCGGAGTCGGATCTGGACGACGCGCTGGTCCCGCTGCTGGCGGATCCCCACGCCGCCGACGAGGCCGCCCGCGTCGCGGCGCACGGCCATCCGGAGCGGCGGGATGCGCGACTGATCGCGGCGGTGCTGCGGGACGGCCCATCGCTGTCGCTGCTGCAGTTGCGGCCCACCGACGAAGACGACCCGTTCGCCGGGATCGAGCTGCGAACCTACGACAACCTCGCCCCCAACGTGGTGGCGGCGCTGTACGCGACCCTCGAACCGGGCGACGACTAGCGCCGGTCCCGCGTCTACCCGCAGCTCGGCGCGTCGCCCCCGCCGGCGAGCGAGCCGAGCGCACCGATCGCGCCCTCGAGGGTCTCGACCTCGACCAGCCGCATGCCGTCGGGAGCAGCGCTGCGTGCCTCGGCGCAGTTGTCGGCGGGCACGAGGAACACCGTCGCGCCGTCCTCCGACGCCGCGACGAGCTTGTGGGTGATGCCGCCGATCGGGCCGACGGCCCCGTCGGAATCGATGGTCCCGGTCCCCGCGACGACCGCGCCGCCGCTGAGCTCGCCGGGGCTGAGCTTGTCGACCACCGCAAGGCTGAAGATCAGCCCTGCCGACGGCCCGCCGACGTCGGCGAGGTTGAACGTCACGTCGAACGGCACGTCCGGCACCTCCTCGGGGCTGATGCCGAGGAAACCCTTCTCCGGATCGTCGGGGCGGGCGCCCACGGTCACCGCGACGGTCTGCTCGACACCGTCCCGCACGATCCCGATGTCGACCGGCGTATCGGGGGCGACGGCGGCGACGGCGCGCTGCACGCTGCCGGCGGTGGTCACCGGCTCCCCCGCGACGCTGACGAGCCGGTCGCCCTCGCGCAGCACCCCGGCGGACGGCCCGGACTCGCCGACTCGGGCGACGCGCAGGACGACGGGCAGATCGAGATGATGCAGGGCGGCGAGTTCTGCGCTGCGTTCGGACTGCTCGAACTGGGCGGCGTCCGCCTCCTTGACCTGCTCCCGGGTCGCGGTGGGTGGGTAGATCTGTTCGCGCGGGGCGATCCCGTACCGGCTGGCGCGCCCC
>NZ_AJFC01000213.1:0-11272 GCF_000256505.1 Rhodococcus sp. P14
CGCCACGGTCAGGCGGTCACTGACACCGACCGTGGTCATCACGAGCTCGCCGGTGGTCGGGTCGGTGTCGGTGCCCTCGATGGCGACGACCGCCTTGCCGTCGACCTCGCCGAGGGTGTCGAACGTCGGGCCGGGGCCGAGCGCCACGTAGGGCACCTTCACATTCAGCGCCACCGTCACCAGCAGCAGCGCGGGGAACAGCACCGCCAGGATCGTCACGAGCCGTCGATTCACCCGGCCAGGGTATCCGGAGCGGCGGTGTTCGCGGTCAGCGTGATCGCGGGGGCCACCGCTGCGCGGTGGGCCTTGTACCGTTGACGACATGAGCGACACGCCTTTCGGATTCTCGAATCCCGACGACGACCCGGACCGCAGGAAGGATTCCGGTTCCGGCGCCGAGGGATCCGGTGCCGAGGGTGCCGGCTCGGCAGGGGGCGGGTCCCAGGGCGGCACTCCCGGCGGTTTTCCCTTCGGTTTCGGTGCGCCCGGCGCAGGCGGTGCCCCGTTCGGGGCCGGTGGCGACAACCCGTTCGGAGCGCAGGGCTTCGACCCGGCGGCGCTCGGGCAGATGCTGACGCAGTTCGGGCAGATGCTCAGCGGCATGGGCAGCGCGATGGGGTCCGGTGGTTCGGGACCCGTCAACTACGAGGTGGCCGCCAAGCTCGCCCGCCAGCAGATCGGCTCCGTGACCCCCGTCTCGTCCGGGTCCGCGGACGCCGTCCGCGACGCCGCGCACTTGGCAGAGCTGTGGCTCGACGGCGCGACGACGTTGCCCGCCGGCGCGACCCGCACCGTCGCGTGGACGCCCGTGGACTGGCTCGACAACACGCTCGGAACGTGGAAGCGCCTGTGCGATCCCGTGGCCGAGCAGGTCAACGGCATGTGGGTCCAGGGCCTGCCGGAGGAGGCCCGGGCGATGGCCGGGCCGATGCTCGGGATGTTCTCCCAGATGGGTGGCCTGGCGTTCGGCTCCCAGCTCGGCCAGGCCCTCGGACAGCTGGCCAAGGAGGTCCTGGCCTCGACCGACATCGGTCTTCCCCTCGGGCCCGAGGGCACCGCCGCGCTGATGCCCGCCGCGATCGATGCCTTCGGTGAGGGGCTCGAGCAGCCGGCGCAGGAGGTTCTCGTCTTCCTGGCCGCGCGTGAGGCGGCACACCAGCGGCTCTACAGCCACGTGCCGTGGCTGCGATCACGCCTGCTGTCCACCGTCGAGGACTACGCGCGCGGCATCCGGATGGACTTCTCCGCGATCGAGGACCTCGCGCAGGGCATCGACCCCGCGGCGCTGACGGACCCGTCGAAGATCGAGGAACTGCTCAAGGGCGCGGCGTTCGAGCCGCAGACCACTCCCGAGCAGAAGCAGGCCCTCGAGCGCCTCGAGACGTTGCTCGCCCTGGTCGAGGGCTGGGTGGAGACCGTGGTCGCCGATGCCCTCGGCGACCGGTTGCCGGGGGTGGCCGCGTTGAGCGAGACGCTGCGCCGTCGCCGTGCGAGCGGTGGGCCCGCGGAGCAGACCTTCGCCACACTCGTCGGTCTCGAGCTGCGGCCGCGGAAACTGCGCGAGGCCGCCGTCCTGTGGCGCCGCCTCACCGCCGATGCCGGGACGGAGGCACGGGACAAGGTGTGGGCCCATCCGGACCTGCTGCCGGACTCGTCGGACCTGGACAACCCGGCCGCTTTCCTCGATCGGATCCTCGGCGGCGAAACGACCACGTTCGACGATCCGATCGCACAGCTGCGCGAGACCGAGGCACGCGAGCGTGCCGAGCGGGAGAAGGGCGACTCCGGCGAGTCCACCGATCCCGACGAATCCGCCTGAGCGCGCTTCGACGCTGGTAGATCGCGGTTTCCCCCTGTGGACAACCGGCCTCGGGCACCCGGGGCGCGGCCCGGGGTGCCGCAGACTGGCGGGCATGACCACGGCCATGCACCAGCCCGGACCTGCGCTCGATCCTGCCCTCGAAGTGCTCCGTCGCCCGGACGGCTCGGTCCAACTCGGGTGGGGTCCCGATACCGCCGCCGTCCTCTCCCCCGGCGCAGGGCTCGACGCATTCGCCCTGTCGACGGTGCTGAGCCTGCTCGACGGGCGTTCGTCGCGCGCGGAGATTCTGGCCCGCACGGCGCAGGCCGGGCTGGCGGACGATGCCGTCACCGTCCTGCTCGACGAGTTGACCACCGTCGGCGCGGTCCGGGACCCGGGCGGGACCGTACCGGTGGCTCCCCGGGTGCGGGTGCACGGGCGCGGGCCCCTCGCGGATACGCTGGTCACCCAACTGACGGTCTCGGGCACCCGGCTGAGCCGGTCCGCCGCCTACACCGGCGACAGTGACGTCGCTCGATGGGACGTGCAGTGCGTGCTGCTCGCCGACGCACTGGTCCCCGATCCCCGGCTCGTCCGGGAGCTGATGCGGCACCGCGTGCCGCACCTGACCGTGCTGCTGCGCGACGGCCGTGGCATCGTCGGGCCGTTCGTCGTCCCGGGGCGCACGAGCTGTCTGCGCTGCGCGGATCTCACCCGCACCGACCTCGACCCGCACTGGCCGCAGCTCGCGGCTCAACTGTGCGACCGCGTCGGCTGTGCGGAGCCCCCCGTGGTGCTGGCGACCGCGGCTCTCGCCCTCGCCGAGCTCGACGCGATTCTCACGACCGTGGCGCCCGCGACACTGGACCGGACCCTCGAGGTGGACCTGCGCAGTCACCGGCTCGCGTCGCGGCGCTGGTACCGGCACCCGGATTGCGGGTGCGCCGGCCCGCCGGCGTGACGCGGGGTCGACCCACGGCGCCCCGCGCCGGGGGGACGGCGTCAGGCATGATGGTGGGCGTGGCCGAAATCCCCCGGAGAAGCAGTTCCCGCACCGCCAAGCTCGCCAGCATCCCCCTCGGGATCGCAGGTCGTGCCGCGGTGGGGTTCGGCCGGCGTCTGGCCGGCGGGGACCGCGAGGAGATCGACGCCGAGCTCGCGGCGAAGGCTGCCGAACAGCTGTTCACGGTGCTCGGTGAGCTCAAGGGCGGAGCCATGAAGGTCGGCCAGGCGCTGAGCGTGATGGAAGCCGCGGTGCCGGAGGAGTTCGCCGAACCGTACCGGGAGGCGCTGACGAAGCTGCAGTCGGCTGCTCCGCCGCTGCCGGCCAAGACGGTCCACCGTGTCCTCGATCAGCAGCTCGGTGCCGGCTGGCGGGAACGGTTCGCCTCGTTCGACGACGTTCCCACCGCGTCGGCGAGCATCGGCCAGGTCCACCGGGCGACGTGGGCGGACGGCCGCGAGGTCGCGGTGAAGGTCCAGTACCCGGGCGCCGACGAGGCGCTGCGCGCCGATCTGCGGACCCTGTCCCGGTTCGCGGGTCTGTTCGCGACGGTGATGCCGGGCACCGACGTGCGCGCGGTGCTCGACGAGCTGACCGCGCGCACCGAGGAGGAGCTCGACTACCGGATCGAGGCCGACAATCAGCGGGCCTTCGCCAAAGTGTTCGGCGACGATCCCCGGTTCGTCGTGCCGCGGGTGGTCGCCAGTTCCCCGAAGGTCTTCGTCACCGAATGGCTCACGGCGACACCGCTGTCCACGATCATCGCGGAGGGTACCCGCGAGCAGCGCAACCGGGCGGGGGCGCTGCTCGCCGAGTTCCACTTCGCCTCCCCGGCACAGGTGGGCCTGCTGCACTGCGACCCCCATCCGGGCAATTTCATGTTGCTCGACGACGGCCGGCTCGGCGTCATCGACTTCGGGGCCACGGCCGCGATGCCGAACGGGTTGCCCCCGGTGCTGGGCCGGATGGTGCGGCTGGCCCTCGAGGAACGTTTCGACGAGCTGACCACACTGCTCTACGAGAACCGGTTCGTCCTGCCGGGCAGGGAGGTCACCGAGCAGGAGATCGCGGACTACCTGCGCCCGTTCACCGACCCGATCCACACGGAGTCCTTCCACTTCACCCGGGCGTGGCTGCAGAAGGCGGCGGGCACCGCCACCGACTTCTCCGGATCCAACTTCCGGACCGCGCGGGCTCTGAACCTGCCGCCGGAGTACGCGAACATCGTCCGCGTACTCCTCGGCTCGGTCGGCATCTGCGCTCAGCTGGACGCGCACGCGCCGTACATGCGGATCCTGTCGGAGTGGCTGCCGGGCTTCACCGACCCGGTGGACTGACGTCCCGGCAGCCCGGTCAGGCGCACACCAGTTCCTTGCGGGGACGCCCCCGCGGGCGCTTGCGGGCGACGACGGCGCCCCGTTCGAAGATCTCGCCGCCCCACACACCCCACGGCTCGGCCCGGTCGAGTGCCGCGGCGAGGCAGTGGGCTCGAATCGGGCACCGGCCGCACAGCGCCTTGGCCCGCTCCAACTCGGTCGGTGATTCGGCGAACCACAGATCCGGATCGTCGCCGCGGCAGGGCAACTCGCGCACGCGCGTCGTTCGGTCGACGTCGAGCGTTGCGGTTTGCACGATGGATGTCTCCTCTGTCTGGTTTCGGATGCGATGAGCGAACCGGGCAGAAGACGAAGAAGGCCACGGTCCGCTGGGCGGTGTCCGTGGCCGGAAGGCGAATCGAAGATTACCGGGGCTGACCTCGGTGGCTTCGGGACACGGACGAAAGGGCGGCTGCTCGCACGCGGGCGACGCGCGGAGTGCACGCACCGGCGGCGACGGGGGCGCCGGCGACGGGGACGGCGACCACCACTGCAGCTGCATCGAAGCCGAGCATCGGGGCCACCTCCTGACGTCGTCCGCGCACGGGCCTTTCCCGTGACATCGACCTCCAGCCTAGAAACTCGGCCGTCGATCGCACAACCCATTTTCTACCTGCGGTTTTGCCGCATCCGCGGAGCCGCTAGAGATCGAGGGTGTCGGAGGCGCGTTCACCACGCACGACAGCGAGCACGTCCGCTCCGAACTGCTCGAGCTTCTTCGCCCCGATACCGGGGATGGCGACGAGGGCGCGGTCGTCGCCCGGCTGCTGCTCGGCGATGGCGATGAGCGTGTTGTCGCTGAACACCACGTAGGCGGGGACCTTCATCTCCTTGGACCGTTCCCGGCGCCAGTCCTTCAATGCCACCAGCAGCGATTCGTCCAGGTTCGACGGGCAACCCTCGCAGCGTCCGAGCATGGTCGCGGACGATCCCATGAGGGGCTTGCCGCACACGCGGCACTGCGGCCGCTTACGCTTCGGCGACGGGGGAGCCGCAATCCGTGACGCCGGCGAATCGTCGGGGATCAGACCGTGCAGGAACCGTGATCGCCGCCGCGACCGGCGACCGCCCTCGGTGCGCGAAAGCGCCCACGACAGGTGCAGGTGCACGCGCGCGCGGGTGACGCCGACATACAGCAGCCGGCGCTCCTCCTCGATGCCTGCCTCGTCGGGCGGTGTCGAACTGTCACCGACGACGTGCACGATGGGCAGGGTCCCGTCGGTGAGACCGACGAGGAAGACCGCGTCCCATTCCAGGCCCTTGGCCGCGTGCAGCGACGCGAGTGTCACGCCCTGCACCGTCGGAGGGTGCCGTGCCTCCGCCCGCGCCGCGAGGTCGCGCAACAGTCCGTCGAGATCGAGGTCGGGCTCGTGCCCGAGGAGTTCCTCGGTGAGCTGCACGAGCGCCCGCAGCGATTCCCAGCGTTCGCGGGCCTGCGCACCGGCAGGTTCGGTCTCGCTCAGCCCGAGCGGGGCGAGCACCGCTCGCACCAGCGTGACCAGGGCGGCGCCGCGATCGGCGCCCTCGGGCAGGTCGTCTCGGGCCTGCGCCTGCCGCAGCGCCCCGACCGCTTGCCGCACCTCCGCCCGGGTGAAGAAGCCCTCGCCGCCGCGGACCTGGTACGGGATACCGGCTTCGGTGAACGCGTGTTCGTAGGCCTCCGACTGCGCGTTGATGCGGTAGAGCACGGCGATCTCGGCGGCCGGTACCCCCGAACCCAGCAGCTTGGCGATCGCCTTGGCGACGGCCTGCGCCTCGGCGGGCTCGTCGTCGTATTCGGCGAACGCCGGCTCCGGTCCGGGCGGGCGCTGGCCGACGAGCTGGAGCCGGGTCCCGGCGATGCGGCCGCGCGCCGCGCCGATGACCTGGTTGGCGAGGGCCACGACCTGCGGGGTGGACCGGTAGTCACGTTCGAGCCGGACCACCGTCGCGTCCGGGAACCGGCGGGAGAAGTCGAGCAGGTACTGCGGGGTGGCACCGGTGAACGAGTAGATCGTCTGGTTCGCGTCGCCGACGACGGTGAGGTCGTCGCGGTCGCCGAGCCACGCGTCGAGCACCCGCTGCTGCAGGGGCGTGACGTCCTGGTACTCGTCGACGACGAAACAGCGGTAGCGGTCGCGGAACTCCTCGGCGACGGCGCTGTGCTCCTCGAGCGCGGCGGCCGTGTGCAGCAGCAGGTCGTCGAAGTCGAGGTAGATGCCGTCGTCGCGCACCTTGAGCGACTCGTAGCCGGCGTAGACGGCAGCGACCCGCGCGGCGTCGGCGGGGGGCTCACGCCGGGCGCGGGCCACCACGGCCGGATAGTCCTCCGGCGCGACGAGCGATCCTTTCGCCCACTCGATCTCCGAGAGCAGGTCGCGCACGGTGTCCGTGTCGGTGGCGAACCCGGCCCGGTGCGCGGCCTGGGAGACGACCGCGAACTTGCGGTCGAGCAGCTGCCACGGCGTGTCGCCGACCACCTGCGGCCAGAAGTAACGCAGCTGCCGCAGCGCGGCGGCATGGAAGGTGCGCGCCTGCACCTGCGGACCCGTACCGCCCACGCCGAGTTCGCGCAGGCGGCCGCGCATCTCTCCGGCGGCGCGCGCGGTGAACGTGACAGCGAGGACCTGGCCCGCCGCGACGTGTCCGTGGGACACCAGGTGCGCGATGCGGCGGGTGATGGTCCGGGTCTTTCCGGTACCTGCGCCGGCGAGGACACACACCGGGCCCCGCGGCGCGAGGACCGCCGCGGCCTGCTGGGGATCGAGTCCCTCCACCGATGTCTCTGCGCGCATGGGCTCCATCATGGCAGGACGGGGTGACAGGCATCCGGCCCACACCGACTGTGGCGGAGAACACATTTGACCGCAGGACGGAACAGCGGACAGACGGTGGTTGTTGTGCGCACCGTGACTACGACCGACGCTCCCGCCCTGACGCTCTACACCACCGACTGGTGCGGCTACTGCCGTCGCCTCAAGCGCCAGCTCGACGAGCACGGCATCGGCTACGCCGAGATCGACATCGAAGCCGACCCGTCGGCCGCCGAGTTCGTCGGCAGCGTCAACAACGGAAACCACGTCGTTCCCACCGTGCAGTTCGCCGACGGCAGCACCGCGACCAATCCCCCGCTGTCCGCGGTCAAGCAGGCGCTCGGCCTCTAGCGGACGGCACCGCATCCGCCGGGGGCACCGAGGACCTCAGGTGGTGTATCCCGGCGGGGCCGGCACGGCATGTTCGGCCGCCCGGCTGACCTTCTCCCATGCCGCCCAGTCCCGGATGCGGTCCTGCGCGAGCCCGACCGCGGCGTCGTAGACGACGCTGCCGAGGATCAACCGTCTCGGTGGATCGTCGCTGTCCACGACTGCCCGGACCGCAGCCGCGGCGAGCGGCCCGGACCGCAGCCGCGGCGAGCGCCGGCTCGCTGTCGACGCCGTCGGCGTCCGACGTCGCCGCCAGCTCGGCGCGCAGCGCCGCATAGTCGTCGAGCGGCGCAGTGGCGGGCATGTCCTTGTACAGGTCCGTCCAGTATCCGCCGGGTTCGACGATCGTCACGGCGACCCCGAAGTGTACGGCCTCCGCAGCGACCGCCTCGCTCAGTCCCTCCAGTGCGAACTTGCTCGCGCTGTACAACCCGGTGGTGGGAAATGCCGCGATCCCCGCAACACTGGAGATCTGCAGCAGCCGGCCCGGTGGACGTCGGCGCAGCGCCGGCAACACCGCCTGCGTGACCCACAGCGCTCCGAAGAAGTTGGTCTCCATCTGGGCGCGTGCCTGCTCCTCTGTGAACTCCTCGACGAAGCCGGTCCACATCGTCCCGGCGTTGTTGACGACGACATCGAGGCGACCGAAGTGGTCGACGACCCGCTCGACCGCCGCGAACACCGCCGACCGGTCGGTCACGTCGACGTCGACGGTGAGCACCCGCTCGTCGTCCCGGTACTCGGGCACTGCGGTCGCGGTGCGGGCGAGGGCGGCCACCCGGTCTCCCGCGGCGAGCGCCTCCCGGGTGAACGCTCGGCCCAGCCCGCGGCTCGCCCCCGTGACCAGCCATATCCGCTGCTCGACCATGTCGGCACCTCCTCGAATACTAGACGAGACGGATCGTCTCGCCGTGCCAGTATGGGACCACCGCCCCTCTCAGTCAAGACGGTCCGTCTCGTCTCGGTTTGGCCTATGCTGTGTTCCATGCCTCCGAGAATCACCCGCCGCAGCGACGCCGCCCGGACAGCGATCCTGACCGCCGCGGTGGAGTTGGTCGGTGAGGTGGGCTACGGCAAGTCGAGCATCGAGGCGATCGCTGCCCGAGCCGGCGTCGGGAAACAAACCATCTACCGGTGGTGGCCGTCGAAGGGATCGGTGCTGCTCGACGCCTACCTCGACGCAAACGTGGGCGGCGAACCGGAGGACCCGCAGGCCCTACCGAACACGGGCGATCTCGTCGCCGACATCAAGGCGGTGCTGCGCGCCACCGTCGACGAACTGAACGATCCCCGGTTCGAACGGCCGTTGCGCGCGCTGACCGTCGCCGTCCTCGAGGACGAGTCCCTGGCCGCCGAATACTCCCGTCGCCTCGACGAGCCGACGCGGCGGTTGAAGAAGGAGCGGCTGTGCGCGGCGCAGCGACAGGGTCAGCTGTCCCCCGAAGTGGATCTCGACGCCGTCGTCGACACCCTCTTCGCCCCCGTCGCCCAGCGCTGGCTGCTGCGCTCCGGTCCGCTGACCTACGAGTACACCGATCACCTCGTCGAGACCGTGCTCACCGGTCTGCTGTGGCCCCGGTCCTGACCGGTTCAGCTCCCCCGGACCCAGCCCTCCAGCATGCCCCGAGCGATCGAGATCGATCCGGGCAGCAACAACGGGGCGTCGGCCGGGGAGGCCCAGTCTCCGAGCGCCAGCGCGGCCCGCACCTCGTCGCGGGTGAACCAGCGGGCCTCGGCGATCTCGCCGTCGAGGAAGGCCAGCGGACGGTCCGGATCGGCGACGGCCGAGAACCCGATCATCACCGAGCGCGGGAACGGCCACGGCTGGCTACCGAGATATCGCACTTCGCGCACGTCGACGCCGACCTCCTCGCGGATCTCCCGCACGACGCAGGACTCGAGCGACTCCCCCGCCTCGACGAACCCGGCGAGCACGGAGAACCGTCGCTCCGGCCACACCGGCTGTCGCGCCAGCAGGACCCGGTCCGCGCCGTCGTGCACGAGACAGATGATCGCCGGGTCGGTCCGCGGGAACTCCTCGTGACCGGTGCTGGTACTGATCCTCGACCAGCCGGACAGGGTCGGCTCGGTCGGCGCTCCGTCCAGCGAACTGAAACCCGCGCTCTCGTGCCAATTGAGCAGGGCCACCGCGGTCACCATCAGACCCGCGTCGGCGTCGTCGAGCCGCTCCCCCACCCGGCGCAGATCGGCGACCGTTCCGGTCTGCGCGAGCACCCGGATCGCCCACACGTGCCGGTCGCCGCGCACACCGAGGAACACCGCGCCCGGAACCGGCTCGGGTCCCAGCTCCACCGCCGCGGCGAACACCAGTGCGTCGCCGTCCACCGGCACCTGCCCGTGACGATCGACCCGTAGCAGAAGGGCCTGCGACCAACCGTCGTGCAGGGCCGCGGCGTCGCCCCGCAGCTCCTCGGCGCGGTCGACGACCGCGCGGGAGAGCAGGGGGGTGTCGGACAGCTGGAAACGGCTCACGCCTGCACCCTAGCGGCGGCGCGGGCTCAGCCCGACACCCGCCGGATGTAGAGCAGCTTGTCGTCCGCCTCCACGGCGTCGACCTCGGGGGACCCCACGCGCAGCAGGCGACCGTCGCGCACGACGCCGAGCACGATGTCGGACAGGTGCCGGGGCGAGCCGCCCACTTCGTTCGGCTCGACGTCCCGTTCGGCGATCGCGAATCCCGCCTCCGGGGTGAGCAGATCCTCGATCATCTCCACGACGCTCGGGGTCGTGGTGGCGATGCCGAGCAACCGGCCCGCGGTCTCCGACGAGATGACCACCGAGTCCGCGCCGGATTGACGCAGCAGATGCGTGTTCTCCGATTCGCGGATGGCCGCGACGATCTTTGCCCTCGGAGCGATCTCGCGCGCGCTGAGCGTGACGAGCACCGCGGTGTCGTCCCGGTTGGCGGCGACGATGATCGCTGCTGCGTGCTGAACCCCGGCCAGGCGCAGCACATCCGATTTCGTCGCCGAACCCTGCACGGTCACCAGGCCCTGTCCCGCGGCGGTTTCGAGCACCACCGGATCCGTGTCGACGACGACGATCTCCGAGGGCGGAACCCCGTCGCCCAGCATCGCATCCACCGCGGTGCGGCCCTTGGTGCCGTATCCGACGACGACGGTGTGATTACGCACGCGGCGCCTCCAACGCTGAATCTTGAACGCCTGGCGCGAACTCTCGGTCAGCGCCGAGAGCGTCGTACCGACCAGGACGATGAGGAAGAAAATCCGGAGCGGCGTGACGACCAGGACATTGATCAGTCTCGCCTCGGGGGTGAACGGGGTGATGTCGCCGTACCCGGTGGTCGACAGCGAGACGGTTGCATAGTAGATGCAGTCCAGCAGCGACAGCGGGTCACCCTGGGCGTCGCGATAGCCGTCCCGGTCCAGGTAGACCACCAGCACGGCGAACATCAATGCCGCCACCGCATATCCGACGCGACGGGTGATGGCCCGGCTCGGACTCGTCTGCAACTGCGGCACCCGCAGGATGCCCACCAGCGCGAAGTCCGGGCGCTCGGTGAGCACGTCGGAACGGCTGAAGCGGCCGCGTAACCTACCCGGCATGGCGGCACTCCCGCAGTATTCTCTGCTCCGGCGACACGGTCACCGACGTTCTCGTTGCTGACATCGGCTCGCAGCCTACGCGTCGGCCGCTAGTGTGGCGCGCATGTCCACCCACCCGTCCCAGCGCGCGGCGCTGCGGCTGTCCGCGCTCCTCCTCGGCGCGGGCGCGGCGCATTTCGCCTCCCCTCACCCCTTCGACCGGATCGTGCCGACGGCGCTGCCGGGCTCGCCACGCACGTACACGTACGCATCCGGGATCGCCGAGCTGACCGTGGGGACGGCACTTGCGATTCCGCGGACCCGCCGGCTCGGCGGGGGGGGGG
>NZ_AJFC01000214.1:0-1815 GCF_000256505.1 Rhodococcus sp. P14
CCGCCGGCTCGGCGGGACGTTGGCCGCGGCGCTGCTGATCGCGGTGTTCCCGGCCAACGTGCAGATGGCCGTGACGTGGCTGCGGAGTGAGCGGCTCTCCCCGGCCGCGAAGGCGGTCGCGGTGGCCCGGCTGCCCCTGCAACTACCCCTGATCTCCCAGGCGCTCACGGCCCGGCGCAACGCCCCGCGCCGCTGACGCCGGTCGCTCTCGTTCGCCGGCCGACGGACGGTCCGCGCCGGCACTGCGCACCAGCCGGTCCAGCCGTTCGGCTCCGGGCAGGTCCTCGGGTGCGATGGTCCGTCCCGTGCGCACGTAGTGGAAGGCGGCCCGGACCTTGCCGAGCGGCGGCTCGGCCGGCCGGCCGGTCGCGCGGAACGTGCGGGCTGCCATCAGCTGCGCCCAGGCCAGGCGGTACGCGGCCAGCTGCATCGCCACCGCCTCGAGCCGGTCCTCGTCGGGCTCGGCACCGGTCTTCCAGTCGATGACCGTCCAGCCGCCGTCCGGATCCTCGAACACCGCGTCGATCCGGCCGCGGATCACCACCCCGGCCAGCGAGGTCTCGAACGGGACCTCCACCTCCACCGGGTTGCGCTGGGCCCACTGCGACCGCAGGAATGCCTCTTGGAGCCGGTCGAGTTCGGTTTCGTCGCCGCCGGCGTCGTCCGCGCCGGGCAGCTCGTCGAGATCGAGCAGCCGTGTGGCGCCGTACCGGCGTTCGAGCCAGGCATGGAAAGCCGTGCCGCGCCGCGCGAGCGGGTTCGGCCGGAACGGCAAGGGGCGGCGCAGTCGCGCGGCCAGCGCGGCCGGGTCCGCAGCCAGATCCACCAACTGGCTGACCGACATCTGCGCGGGCAACGTCACCTCGGCACGCTGCTCGGCACGA
This sequence comes from Rhodococcus sp. P14, assembly GCF_000256505.1. NCBI lineage: Bacteria > Bacillati > Actinomycetota > Actinomycetes > Mycobacteriales > Nocardiaceae > Rhodococcus > Rhodococcus sp. P14. Next base: position 885 of record NZ_AJFC01000214.1, read on the forward strand.
CGGGCCCGTTCGGCGAGGAGCGCGTCGACGTCCGCGGCCCAGTCGTCGGGGTCGTCGTCCGGGTTCGCCGGAGGCGCGGGTTCGGGCTCCTCGAGTGCCGCGAGGACCAGGGCCGCGCCCTGCTCGACGAAGGGGCGCCGGAGCCCGAGGGGATCGCGGGGCCACACGGCCGTGTGCGGATCCGCGGTCATCGGGTTCTCGGTGCCGGCCTCCGGCGCCGGGGCCCAGATCTCGACGCGACCGAGTCCGGGTCGCTCCGCCACCAGCTCGTGCAGTTCGGACAGGAACGGGGACGGTCCCTTCGGCTCCGTTCCGGACTCGGCCCAGTGATGGCCGGAGACGAACAGGGCTCGTTCCGTGCGGGTGAGCGCGACGTAGAACAGACGCCGGTCCTCGTCCATCTTCCGGTGCTTGAGGGCGTCCTTGTGCGTGTCGATGCGGTCCTCGAGCGACTTGCGGTCGTAGACGTCCTCGAGATCGAGGACGGGGACACCTTCGCTGTTCTCGTCCGGCAGTGCCCGGTCGCCACGTAGCGACGGCGGCAGTTCCCCGAGGGCGCCGAGCCAGGTGCTGCCCGCCGTCGACGAGGGGAACACCCCCGCCGTCAGGTGCGGAACCGCCACCACCTCCCATTCGAGGCCCTTGGCCGAGTGCACGGTGAGCACCTGCACCCGCTCGGTGGCGACCTGCACCTCGCCCGGGGCGAGTCCGCCCTCGATCTCCTCCGCCGCGGAGAGATAGGCGAGCAGGCCGGTCAACGTCGCCGAACCGCGGCTCGCGTACCCGGCGACCACGTCGGCGAAGGCGTCGAGGTTCTCCCGGCCGACTCCGCCGTCGCTGCCGGCCCTGGCCTGCGCCTCGATGCCGATGCCCAGGACCCGTTCCACCTCCGCGACGAGTTCCGTCAGCGGCTGGGCCCGCCGCCCCCCCC
>NZ_AJFC01000215.1:0-3251 GCF_000256505.1 Rhodococcus sp. P14
GACGCCAGTTCCTTGCCGAGCGCGACGATGCGCGCGTACCCGAACTCCGAATAGCGGTGCGGTGGACCGGGATCGGAGAGTGCGTCGGCGATCCCCGCCTGCTCGGACTGCTCGCCCGGCAGGGCGCTGTCGAGCGCCTCGGCCAGGGCGGCCGAGTCGGTGACCGAGCCGCCGACGCCGAACCGGCCCCCGATGGCGAGTTCACCGGCCCGTCGCCAGAGCGCCTGCAGGTCGGCGGCGCCGAGCTGCCAGCGGGCCCCGGTCAACACCCGCACGGCCGCGCTGCCAGCCGTCGGGTCCGCGGCCAGCCGCAGCATGGCGATCACGTCCGCGACCTCGGGGGTGTGCAACAGGCCGCCGAGACCGACGACTTCGACGGGCAGCCCGCGGGCGCGCAGTGCCTCGGCGATCGGTGCGGCGTCGGCGTTGCGGCGCACCAGCACCGCCGCGGTGGGCGGCGGCGCCTCGGACTCCCGGGCGGCCGCGTACTCGGCGGCGATCCGCTCCGCCACCCATTCCCGTTCGGCCTCGACGTCGGTGTGCAGGGCGAGCCGGACGTCACCGGTGACCGGCTCGGGCTTGGCGCGCAGCATGCTCACCTGGACACCCTTGTGCCGCAACGGCTCCGACGCCGAGTTCGCCAGCTCCAGGGCCTCGGGGGGGTTGCGCCAGCTGGTGAGCAGCTCGAGCCGCGGTGCGGGGCTGCCGTCCGCCAGCGGAAAGTCCGTCGAGAACCGGGGCAGATTCGCCGCGGACGCGCCACGCCATCCGTAGATCGACTGCATCGGGTCGCCCACCGCGGTCACGGCGGGCATGGGGTCCTCGGTCCTGCCGGACGGCGAACCGCCGAACAGCGACGACAGCAGGACGCGCTGGGCGTGGCCGGTGTCCTGGTACTCGTCGAGCAGCACCACGCGGAACCGGGCCCGCTCGGCACGGCCCACCTCCGGGTGGTCGCGCGCCATCCGGGCCGCGAGCGACATCTGGCTGCCGAAGTCCAGCGCGCCCTCGCGGCGCAGCGTCTGCGCCAACCGCTCGACCAGGGGCAGCAGTTCGATCCGCGACTGCTGCACGTCGAGAATGTTCAGCAGGGTCTTCGCCGGGCCCCCACGTTGCTTGGGGCCCGCGGGCAGCGTGTGCACGAGTTTGTCCAGCTCGGTGTGCGCGACGCGCAGGTCGTCCGGCTCGACGAGGTGCTCGGCGAGCTGTCCCGCCAGCGCCAGCACGCACTCGGTGACCGACGCGGGATTGCGGTCGGTGTCGAGGTCGCCGTCCCAGGCGCTGACCACGCGATACGCGAGTTGCCACAGTTCGGTCTCGGACAGCAGCGTCGCCGACGGTTCGATGGGCAACAGCAGCCCGTGCTCACCGAGCAGTCGCCCGGCGTACGAGTGATAGGTGCCCACCTCCGGCTCCCCGGCGAGAATGCGGGCCCGTAGCCCGCCGGTGGGGTCGAGGTCGCGCACCAGCGGCGAACCGGCGAGCTTCGCGAGCCGCCGGCGGATCCGGGTGGTGAGCTGCTGGGCGGCCTTGCGCGTGAATGTCAGGCCCAGCACCTGTTCCGGGTCGACGAAACCGTTCGCGACGAGCCAGACGACCCGCGCCGCCATCGTCTCGGTCTTGCCGGCCCCGGCGCCGGCGACGACGAGCGTGGGCCGCAGCGGCGCCTCGATCACCGCGGCCTGCTCGTCGGTCGGCGGGAACTGCCCGAGCGCGGCTGCCAACTCGGCCGCGGTCACCGTCGGTGGTGTCACTGTCCCGTCACCTGCCTGCCCTCGTCGTGCGCCGGGCAGCTCGACAGGACCGGGCAGTGCCGGCACCCGTCGTTGACCCGGGCCAGGAACTGCGGTCCCCGGGTGGCCGCGGCTGCTTCGTGGATCACGTCACGCCAACGGTCGAGCGTCTCGGCGTCCAGCGGAGGCTGCACCCGCTGGGTGGCGCCCTCCTTGTTGTGAGGTTTGGCGACGAACACCAACCGTGCCCCGCCGGGTTCGGCGGCGGGCTGCCCGTCGATCGCGCCGGCCGCGGCGGCGACCTGGTAGGCCGCCAGCTGCGCGTGCTCCTGCGCCGCTTCCTTGGTGACGGGATGGCGCGCGGTCTTGACGTCGATGATCACCGGCCGCCCCTCGGGGTCCCGCTCGAGCCGGTCGATCCGGCCACGCAACCGCACCCGCGGCTCGTCGTCGGTCCGGGGTTCGAGGATGCCGTCGACGGCGATCTCGACACCGACCTCGGTGAGCTCGCCACGGGTACCGCGCAGCCACGCCGAGAACGTGTCCAGCATGGCGCGGGTGCGCTCGAGCTCGCGACGGGCGTACCACTGCGAGCCGAGATCGACCGAGTCCCAAGCCCGTTCGAGCGCCCGCTCCACCTGGTCCGGCGGGATCCGTCCGGCGAGCGCCTGGACCAGCGTGTGCACCAGGCTCCCCGCGACAGCGTGGGTGTTGTCGCCGTCGGAGCCACCGTGCCGCTCGAACATCCACCGCAGCGGGCACGTGGTGAGCTGTTCGACCGTCGACGGCGACAGCGGCACCGCGTCGGCCCCGGGGTCCCACAGTTCCTGCTGCGTGCTGGGTTCGGCGGTGCCGTACCACTGGTCCGGATGTGCGCCGCGCACCCGGGCCCGGGCGAGCCGCGCGAGCTGTGCCGCTGCCCGGCGTTGCCGCTGAGGGTCGTCGCGGGCCACCACGGGATCGCACACGACGCTGCGCAGCTCGGCGACGAGGGTGGGCAGCGCGAGCACGCGGGTGCGGATCTCCTCCGGCAGTACCGAGACGTCCTCCCCCGGCTCGTCGACCTCGTCGTCCGAGGCCGCGCCCACCAACTCGTCGACGAACCGGGACCGCACCATGTCGGTGTCGCCGCCGACCGATTCCACGGCGGTGACGAGGAGGGTGCGCCGCGCGCGACTGCACGCGACGAGGAACAGGCGGCGCTCGTCGGCCAGCAGCGGGGCGGTGCGGGAGAGCCGCGTCGTGCCGTCGCCACCGTCGTCGGCCCCGGAGACCGCGTCGATCAGCGTCTCGATCCCGAGCAGGGTGCCGCGGGCCCGCAGGCTCGGCCAAAGGCCCTCCTGCACGCCTGCGACCGCCACGACGTCCCACTCGCGGCCGGCCGCCGAGTGCGCACTGACGACGGTCACCGCCTCTGCCTGCGCGACGAGGCGGGCGCGGACGGAACCCGGGATCTCCTGCTCGGTGAGGTAGTCGACGAATCCGGCGAGCTGGGCGCGCGGCAGCCGGGCGACGGAG
>NZ_AJFC01000216.1:0-1681 GCF_000256505.1 Rhodococcus sp. P14
CGTAGTCGGCGGCGGCGTCGAACAGCGCCACGATGCCGTCGAGGTCGCGATCCGCCTGCGCGCCGACGGGTCCACCGCGTTCGGATGCCGCGGACCACTTGCGTTCGAGGCCGGTGGCCTGCCACGCCTCCCACAGCACGTCCTCGATCCCGCCGCCGCGGCGCGCGGCGTCCCGTGCCTTGCGCAGCACGGACTGCGCCTTCTTCAGCGGCGCCGCCTCGACGTCGGTGAGGCCGTGCACGAGCCGTTCGGCGTCCTCGCTCTCGTCGTCGACGAGCAGCAGCCGCAGCAGTTCGGCCGAGTCACGGTCGCCCCCGGCGGCGAGTTCGACCCGGCGCAGGCCCCGGCGCAGGCGGCGCAGCGCGACCGGTTCGGCTCCGCCGACGGGACCGGACAGCAGGGCGAGCGCCTCCTCACCACCGAACGGCAGCCCGGACAGCGCCCGCAGCACGAGCAGCAGTCCGGCGACCCCGTGCTGGCGGGCCAGCGGAAGCTCGGATGCAGCTGTGGTCACCGGCACCCCGGCGGCCAGCAGGGCCCGCCGCAGCGGAGCGAGCGAACGCGGCACCGACCGCACCACGACGGCCATGCGGGACCACGGCACCCCGTCGACGAGGTGGGCGCGGCGCAGCGTGTCTGCGACGAGCGCGGCCTCCTTCGCCGGCGTCGGCAGCACCCGGACCCGCACGGTTCCCGGATCGTCCGAGGGGACGGCGGGTGCGCCGCGGTGCGGCGGGAGACCGGAGAGCCGCCGGGTGATCCGGCCGACGAGTTCTGCCACCTCCGGGGCGGCGCGATGGTTGGTTCCGAGCACCACGCGGCGGCTCGGGTCGTCGTCGGCGAGCGAGGCGAGAAAGGCCGGGTCGGCACCGCGGAAGGTGAAGACCGCCTGGTCCGGGTCACCGGCGATGGTGGTGGTGCGGGTGCCGAGGCCGACGACGCGCACCAACTGCGCGGCCTGCGGATCGAGATGTTGCGCGTCGTCGACGAGCAGGTGCCGGATCCGGGAGCGTTCCCGCGCGAGCAGGTCCGGATCGGTGACGAATGCGGCGAGGGCGGCACCGACGAGTTCGGCGGCGTCGAGGGCGGGCGCGGTGGCCTCGGGGGCCTCCATGCCCACGGCACCGCGCAGCAGCATGATCTGCTCGTACCGGGCGGCGAACTCGCCGACGGCGACCCATTCCGGTCGCGATCGCTGCTGCCCGAGCTCGATCAGGTCCTCCGGGCCGAGACCGCGTTCGTTGGCGCGCAGCATCAGGTCCCGCAGCTCCACTGCGAAACCGGTCATGCCGAGCGCGGGCCGCAGCCGCTCGGGCCACATTCCTGCGCCGTCGTCGAGATCTCCGCGCAACAACTCGCGCAGGACGGCGTCCTGCTCGGCTCCGGTGATCAGGCGCGGCGGCGGGTTGCCGTGTGTGGACGCCTGCAGCCGCAGCACCGCGAACGCGTACGAGTGGACGGTGCGCACCAGTGGCTCCCGCGTGGCGCGGGGACCGCCGCCAGCCACCCCCGCGCGGAGCAACCCGGCGGTGATCGCCTCGCGGACCTCGGTGGCGGCGCGTCGCGAATGGGTGAGCACCAGCACCGATTCCGGGTCGGCGCCGGCGACGATCCGGGCGACGGCCAGGTCCACGAGCAGCGCCGTCTTTCCCGTCCCGGGACCGCCCAGCACCTGCCACGG
>NZ_AJFC01000217.1:0-33409 GCF_000256505.1 Rhodococcus sp. P14
CACGTCCTCGGGCCATCGGCGCTGCGGGGGTGCCTCGTCCGGCCTCGGCACCAGACGCACCTCGACCTGCTGCGGCCGGGCGTCGGGGCGAAGGTCGGCGTCGGTCATGCGGCCATTCCAGCAGACGGGTCCGACACGCCGCGAGCGGCGAAGACGGCACCGCCGCGAGCGGCGAAGACGGCACCGCCGCGAGCGGTGAATCCAGCACAACCGCGAGCGGCGACCATGAAACCGACCGCGAGCGGCGAGTCAGCCGGGCAGCGGAACGTTCTGCAGCCGGACCTGACCGCGCGCCAGGGTCCTGCCGCTCTCGGTGCCGGTGACGGTGACGAGCCACAGCTGCTGGACGCGGCCCTGCTGAAGTGGTTCGGCGACGACGTCGACGCGCTCACCCGTGCTCGAGCGCAGGAAGTCGGTGCTGTTGTGGACCCCGACCGCGAACTGGCCGCGGTCCTGGACAGCGGCGCTGGCTCCGACGCTGGCCGCGGATTCGACGGCGGTGGTGTAGACACCGCCGTGCACGACGCCCCACGGGGTGTGATGGTCCCGCCCCAGATCGATGTGCCCGGTGACCCGGGTGCCGGAGACCTCGTCGAGCACGAGGCCCGCGGCCTGCAGGAAGGCGCTGTCGCTGGGGAGATCGGTACCGGTGGTGTCCATGGCGCCACGCTAACTTCTGAAATTGCAGTGAGCAAGGGGCTAGCCTCGGGGCATGCGCTGGTTGGAGACGGACACGACGAACTGTTCCGTGCAGCGGACATTGGACGTGATCGGCGAGAAGTGGACCCTGCTCGTCCTGCGGGAGGCGTTCAACGGCGTGCGCCGGTTCGACGACATGCGGCGGCACATCGGGATGTCCGAGCCGATCCTGGCCGATCGCCTGCGCAAACTGGTGGCGGCGGGAATCCTGCGCCCGGCGCCGTACCGGGAGGCCGGACACCGCACCCGCAACGAGTACCGGCTCACCGACAAGGGCATGGACCTCTTCCCCGTCCTGGTCGCACTTCTCCAGTGGGGCGACCGCTACTGCGCCGACGAGGACGGACCCCCCGTGGTGGTTCGTGACCGGGTGAGCGGCCGCCCCGTCGCCGCGGTGGTCGTTCCCGCCGGCACGGCCGGTCTGACCGCCCGCGAGACCGAATCCACCCCCGGTCCGGGAGCCCGGCCCGTCCCTGCCGATCGGCCGACACGGCCGCACCGGTCCCGTGCGAGCGCATCGGCTGCCCCTGGAGCCGGCCGCGGCCCTGACACAATCGACGGGTGAACGAACTGCACACCCACCTGTTCGGTCCCGTCGACGGTCCGCAGCTGCTCGCCCTGCACGGCCTCACCGGTCACGGCCGGCGCTGGGAGCACCTCGCGTCGCAGCACCTCCCCCATGCACGGGTGCTCGCGCCGGACCTGCGCGGACACGGCCGCTCCCCGTGGACGCCGCCGTGGAACTTCGAGACACACGTACGGGACCTGCTCACCGTCCTCGACGCCCACGCCTCGGGTCCGGTGCTGGTGGTCGGCCATTCGTTCGGCGGTGCCCTGGCCGTGCATCTGGCCGCGGCTGCGCCCGAGCGGGTGCGCGGTCTGGTGCTGCTGGATCCGGCGATCGGGCTGCCGCCGGAACGCATGCTCGAGATCGCGGAGCTGACGGTGCAGCACCCCGACTACACGGACGCGGCCGAGGCCCGTGCCGACAAGACGAACGGTTCCTGGGGTGAGGTCGATCCCGCGCTGCTCGACGCCGAACTCGCCGAGCACCTGGTCACCCTCGATTCCGGCCGGGTCAACTGGCGGCTGTGCGTTCCCGCGCTCGTGGCGTCGTGGAGCGAGCTGGCACGCGAGTTCGTCCTGCCCCCGGCCCACCTGCCCACGATCGTCGCGCGGGCCGCGAAGGTGCAGCCGCCGTACGTCACCGACGAGTTCCGGGCCGCCCTCGCCGACCGGCTCGGCACGAACCTCACGACACTCGACCTCGACTGCGACCACATGATCGAACAGGCACGACCGCAGGAGACGGCGGCCCTCGTCCGGAAGCTGCTGTAGGTGCCGGCGACGAGCGAGGCCGACGTCGAACGCGTCCGGGAACTGGTCGCGGCGGTCCCCGAAGGCCGCGTGACCACCTACGGCGACGTCGCGGCGGCGGCCGGACTGTCCAGCCCGCGCACCGTGGGCTGGATCATGCGGACCGACAGCGCGGACCTGCCGTGGCACCGGGTGGTCCCGGCCTCCGGGAGGCCCGCCGCGCACCTGGCCCACCGGCAGCTCGCCAGGCTGGGCCGGGAGGGAGTGCCGATCCGCGACGGCCGGGTCGATCTCGCGGCGGCGCGACACCGGTTCTGAACCGGCTCACACCTGGTGCCGCTGCACGCGGCTCCAGGACGGCCGCGCCGAGCCCGGCCGGCACGTCGACCGCGGCGAGTAGGTCCGCGACCGCTTGGGTGAACGGCCGGCGCTGATGGTCGTCGAACGCACGACCGGCGCCGAATCGGGTGCCCGGCGGCAGGACGAGTCCTGCCGTTCCGCCGCGGCGACGAGACGGGTGGAGCCGAGGCCGTCCCGCAGCCGGCAGCACAGCGACACCCCCGCGGGCGGTGCGAACCGCGCCGCCCGGGCAGGCACCGCAGCAGGACCTCCCGCACGCGTGCACCGGCCGCCGCGCACCCCGCCGACGCGGGGGCCGGTGTGGGATCGGCGGGCCGCCGCGCAGTCGTCACACGCCGGACTGACCCGGCCCGGCACGCCGCGCCGGCCGGCGTCGGGCAGCATGACCTCATGAGTTCGCTGACCGACGTGGAGGCCGTCATCGTCGCGGGTGGGCGCGCGACCCGCATGGGCGGTGTCGACAAGCCCGCGCTCGTCGTCGGGGGACGGCGACTGCTCGACATCGCCTTGACCGCGGTGGGCGGGTGCCGGCGGATCGCCGTCGTCGGACCACGACGCGACGATCTCGACCCCGCGGTGATTCAGGTACAGGAAGAGCCCGCCGGGGCCGGGCCGGTTGCCGCGCTCGCCGCCGCGGGCGTCCACGAGCCGGTGGTGCTGACCCTCGCCGCGGACCTGCCGTTCCTCACCGCGGACACGGTCGCCGCACTCGTCGAGGCCCTGCGCGGAGCCCCGGGATCCGACGCGGCGTTCGCGGTCGACGACTCGGGGCGGATCCAGTTCCTGCTCGCCGCGTGGCGTGGTCCCGCGCTCGCCGGCCACCTCGCCGCGCTGGGGGCGGATCCGGCCAATCAACCGATGAAGGCCCTGCTGCCGGAGCGATACGTCACGGTCCCGGTGGCGGGGACCGCGGACTGCGACACACCGCAGGAGCTCGCGCAGGCCCGGGCCGCCCGTTCCGGGCTGATCGCGGCCGACCCCGAGGCCGCGCGCGCGGCGCTCCGGAAGTCGCTGCCGCGGTTGCCGGTCCGCACCCGCGCGCCGCACGAGGCGGAGGGCGCCACCCTCGCCGCACCGCTCGTCGCCGCCGAGGCGCTGCCGAGAGCCGCGGTGTCGGCGATGGACGGATACGCCGTCGCCGGCGACGGACCGTGGCTGCTGCGCGCCGAGGTCCACCGGGCCGGCGCGACCGAGCCGTTCACCCTGCAGAACGGCCAGGCGGCGCGCATCGCCACCGGCGCCTACCTGCCGCCCGGCGCGACGACGGTCGTGCGCGACGAACACGTCGAGGTGACCGACGGCACCGTCACCCGGATACCCGATGCCCCGGTGCGCGACGACGCGCGCCGTCGCGGGGAGGACTGGGCGCCCGGCGTCGAACTCGCCGCGGCGGGCGTCGCCCTGGGCCCGGCGGTGATCTCCGCGGCGCTGAGCGGCGAGGTGACCGCCGTGCAGGTCCGCGGACCCGTGCGGGTCCACGTGGTCGTCACCGGCGACGAGATCCGCCGCGACGGGCCGCTGCGCGAGGGTCAGACCCGAGATTCGCTCGGTCCCGTCCTGCCGCGGTTCGTGCAGTGGTGCGGGGCCGCCGTCGCCGGGGAGGCGCACCTGCGCGACACCGGCGACGGGTTCGACCGGCTGTTCGGCGAGACCACCGGCGTCGACGCGATCGTCGTCGCCGGGGCGACCGGCGGCGGGGCCGCGGACCAGTTGCGCTCTGCGCTGGCGCGGGCCGGCGCGTCGATCGTCGTCGAACGGGTCCGGTGCAAGCCGGGCGGGTCCCAGGTGACAGCCGTGCTGCCGGACGGCCGAGTGGTGCTCGGCCTGCCGGGCAATCCGGTCGCGGCCGTCGCGACGCTGCTGGTGATGCTGCCCGCCGTCGTCGACGGTCTGACGGGCCGCCGGCCGCAGGCACCGTGGACCGCACCGCTGGCGAACGCCTCGCAGGTGAGCGGTGACGTCACCCGGCTGCTGCCGGCCCGACAGACCGGCAACGGATCGTGGGTGTGCGACAACGCGGTCCGCACCGCGCACCTGGCGGGACTGATCGGACGGCGCGCGATCGCGCTCGTGCCACCCGGCGCGGAGAACGGCGATCCGGTGGAGCTGGTGCCGCTGCCGCAGTGACCGGCACCGGTCAGCCCGGATGCGTGAGGACCCGGTATCCGGTCTCGTGGAGTCGCCGGTGCTCCGGCCACCGCTCGCGCGTCCAGGCGGGTTCGGAGTGGGCCGCGACGATCGCTGCGGTCGTCGCGGCGTGCAGATCGAACTCCAGGTCGCGGCACAGTTCCGGCAGCGCGGTCCGCTCCCCCGCCGCGCGCGCCTGCACGATGGTGGCGACCGTCTCGGCGACCCGCGCGTCGGCGAAGCGCAGCACGCGGCGATGCGCGGACGGCAACACGAACCACAGCACCGCGACGGCGGCGAGCACGCCGATCACCGTTTCGAGCAACCGGTCGCGAGCCACCACGGTGAAGTCGTGCGGCACCCCACCGCCCCCGAGCAGCAGCGCGAGCGGCGTGATGAACACCATCGCCACCCCGTAGTTGCGGACGAGGTATTCCTCGGTTCCGGCCAGCAGCACCGCCACCACCACGACGACCCCCACGGCCGTCGGCGCCGCCCACACGACCGCGGCCAGCACGCCGAGGCCCACGACGGTACCGGCGAACCGGTGCAGACCCCGGTAGCTGCCCAGCACCCGGTCGGGTCCCTGATGCAGCACCATCGCCGCCGTGATCACCGCCCAGTCCGGTCGTCCGACACCGCCCGCGAGTGCCAGTGCGCCCGCGACGGGACCGGCCACGGCAAGGCGCACGACGATGGTCCAGGATCGGCTGCCGGGCCGAGCTGCCCGGGCGAGCCGGTATCGCGCCGACGGGCGCGGCAGTGGCGGTTGCGGTCGCAGGTCGTCGGTCTCGGAGGCGGCGCCCTCGTCGGTGCCCGCGACGAGGGTCGCGAGCCGCAGATGCGCCGCTCGGAGCGCCCGGGTCAGCGGATGGTCACCGTCGCCGATCCGCCCGTCGTGCAGGCACATCCATGCGGCGTGCAGTGCCCGGACCGCCTCGTGCCGCGGGCCGAGCGCCGCCGGGGCGCGCAGGCAGGTGTCGACGGCCGACACGGCCGCCGCCACCGCGACACGCTCGGGCGTGCGGGGCCGGACCACCACGCCGGACATCGACACGACAACCGCCGTGCCCGCACCCACCGCCGTCCACGACACGACCGCGCCGACCGGCACACCGGCACTCGGCAGCGCCGCGGCGATCTCCAGGGTCAGCAGCGGCAGGAACGCACCGGGGGCACCGAACCGCAACGCGTCGACCAGGAAGGCACCCACGGCGACGACGGCCGTCATGACCGCCACGAGCAGGAGCCACGTCCACGACGCCCCCGACTGCACGAGCACACCGACCCCGGCACCCACACCGGCCAGCACGACGAGTGCCGCCGCGACGAACAGCACCACCTTCCACCGCGCCCGGTAGGCGCGACCCTCGCCGTACACGACGGCGAACGCCCCGAGGGCGACGGTCGCGGCGACGGGTCCGTGACCGAACGCAAGACCGGCGAGGCCGGGCAGCGCCACCGCGACGGCGGCGCGCAGCGCGCCGGGCCAGCGCCGGCCTCGCCTGGGCACGCCGAGCAGGAGCGTCCGGGCCGGCCCCGGTGCCGGGAGCGGCGGGCACGCCGCGTCACTCCGGGACCCGGCTCCCGGCTCTACCATCGCTTCGGACACGGGGATCGACGATACGGGGCGCAGCTCTCATCGCCCGCGCCGTGTCGGCAAGCTCACCTGCGCAGCGGCTCCGCGGTGAGCAGCGCCGTGGCCGCGGACCGGTACCGGTCGGCCACCAGGCGCACGATCGAGTCGTGCACTCCGAGCGGTGCCGCCACGCCGTCGGCGCCCGCGTCGGCGAGACGCGCGTGGAACAGGCCGTCGGCGAGCAGGTACGACGCGACGAACACCCGGCCCGCACCCGCGGCGCGCAGTTCGGCGACGACGTCCGGCACGCGTGGAGATCCCGTGGCGACGTACCCGACGCGCACGGCGACGCGCGCGAGGGCCGACAACATGCCCGCGGCCCGGCGCACGTCGCCGACGGCGCGCGGGTCGGAGGAGCCCGCCGCGGCGAGCACCACCGCGTCCCCTGGTCGCCAGCCGGCCGCGGCGAGGCGCTGCAGCTGCACCCGGGCGAGCACGGGATCGGGTCCCAGCGCGCGGGTGACCGCCACGGCGCGATGCCCACTGTCGGTGACCTCCCGGGGTACGTCGGCGTGCACGTGGTAGCCGGAGGCGAGGAAGGCGGGCACCAGCACGGTGGGTCGCCCGGAGCGGCGCAGCACCTCCGACGGCGAAGGTCCGAGGACGTCGACGAAGGCGACGCGGGTCGTGCCCACCTCGTGGGAGACGGCGTCGGCGAGGGCCGCAATCGTCTCGACGCCGCGCGGATTGCGCGTGCCGTGGGCGACGAGCAGCAGAGCCGGGTCGGTCATGGTCACAACTCCTGGTCGGGAACGGGTCGGCCGGGGACGATGCCCCTAGTTGATCGGGTAGTCCTTGTCGGCGGCGCCGACGGGGTAGTCCTTGTCGGCGCCGCCGACGGGGTAGTCCTTGTCGGCGCCGCCGGTGGGGTCCACCGCGAGCCGGTAGCCGCGCTTGACGACGGTCTGCACGATCGCGGGGGCGCCGAGCGCGGACCGCAGCCGCGCCACCGCCGTTTCCACGGCATGGGTGTCGCCTCCGCCCCCGGGCAGCGCGGCGAGCAGTTCCTCACGGGAGACGACCCGGCCGGGGCGGGCGGCCAGGGTTCGCATCAACGCCATCGCGGCGGGCGCCAGGCAGCGGATCTCCCCGTCGACCACGACGCACCGGCCGCGGACGCTGAGCACGTGCCCGCCCGCCTCGATGCGGTGGGCGCGCCGCGGCAGCTCCTCGGCGAGGTGCCGGGCGAGGGATCCGAGCCGTGCCCGGCCCGGCGCCGAGACCGGCACCTCCAGCTCGACCAGGGGCGCGGCCGTCACGGGACCCACGCACACCGCGGTGACGCCGGTGCGCAGGGCGCGCAGCATCGCCTCGAGCATGCCGGTGGCCTTGGAACGCAGCAGCAGCGACGCGACGGCCGGGGCGCTGGTGAAGCTCACCGCGTCGATGCTGTGATCGGCGATCTGCTCGATGAGCCGGTCCATCGCGGTGGGATCGTCGGGCGGGGTCCACCGGTACACCGGGACCGCCACCACGTCGGCACCGGCGTCGCGCAGCACCTCGCACAGGTCCGCACCGGGCTCCCACTCGGTCCGGGCGCCGTGCAGCTGCACCGCGATCCGCACCCCCTCCACGCCCTCCGCCAGGAGGTGCTCGAGCACCTCGGCGGAGGACTCGGACGCCGGGGACCACTCCTCCCGCAGGTCGGCCGCGCGGATCGCGCCGGTGACCTTCGGCCCGCGGGCGAGGATGCGGCTGCCGCCCAGGGCCTCGCCGAGTTGCTCGGCGAGGCCCCAGCCGTCCGCGGCCCCCATCCAGCCGCGGAAGCCGATCGCCGTGGTGGCCACGGTGATGTCCGGCGGGGTGTCGAGGATGTCGCGCGTCACTCGCTCGAGCTCGGCGTCGTCCGCGAGCGGGATGATGCGGATGGCGGGTGCATGGACGATCTCCGCGCCGCGCCGGGTCAGCAGGGTGGCGAACTCGTCGGCGCGGCGCGCGGCGGTGATGCCGATCGTGAAGCCGTGCAGCGGCGCGGTGTCCTCGCTCACGAACGCTCGCCGTAACCGCGGTGCACGGGCACGAGACTGTGGATCTGGACGACTCCGGCCCACACCCGCACGTCGTACACGGGCAGGCGGACCGACGGGTCGTCGAGGCAGCGTCCGTCGTCCAGCGAGAAGACCTGCTTGAGCAGCGGGGACGCGACGGTCGGCTCCCCGCTGCGGTCGCCGACGATCCCGCGCGACAGCACCGCGGCCCGGCCGAACGGGTCGAAGTTGCCCACCGCCCGCAACGTGCCGTCGTCGAGCAGGAACAGCGCGGCCTGCTCCCCGCCGCGCAGCAGCACGGCGACGCCGCGACCGGGGATGAGGTGGCTGAGCGGGCAGGCCGACGTCCATTCCAGACGCCCGTCGTACACGGTGGCGCGCGACGCGCGTTCGGTGGTGTGCGTCTCGATGACGGTCATGAATGTCCTCCTTGGAACTACGGACGGAATTCTCCGGGGCCGGTGTTTCTCGGGGGTTAACCCGAGATTCCCTCGCGGTAAGAGGGCATTCCGACCAGTACCGGCACCTTCCGCTTGCCCGAGTCGTCGAACCGCACGGTCGGGTCGGCCACGTCGGGGGCGTTGACGAACGACACGAACCGGGACAGCTTCTCGGGATCCTCCAGGACGCCGGCCCACTCGTCCCGGTATCCGGCGACGTGCCTGGCCATCGCCGCCTCGAGCTCGCCGGCGATGCCGAGACTGTCCTCGCACACGACCGCCTTCAGGTGCTCGAGACCGCCGTCGAGGGCCTCGAGCCAGGGCGCGGTGCGCTGCAGCCGGTCGGCGGTGCGCACGTAGAACATCAGGAACCGGTCGATGTACTTCACGAGCGTCTCGTCGTCGAGACCGCCGGCGAGCAGCTGCGCATGCTTGGGCGACTGGCCGCCGTTACCGCACACGTACAGGTTCCAGCCGCTCTCGGTCGCGATCACCCCGACGTCCTTGCCGCGCGCCTCGGCGCACTCGCGTGCGCAGCCGGAGACACCGAACTTGAGCTTGTGCGGGGAGCGCAACCCGCGGTAGCGCAGCTCGAGGTCGACGGCCATGCCGACCGAGTCCTGCACGCCGTACCGGCACCAGGTCGATCCCACACAGCTCTTCACGGTGCGCAACGACTTGCCGTAGGCCTGGCCGGACTCCATGCCGGCGTCGACGAGTCGCTTCCAGATGAGCGGCAGCTGCTCGACCCGCGCGCCGAACAGGTCGATGCGCTGTCCTCCGGTCATCTTGACGTACAGCCCGAAGTCGCGGGCGACCTCGCCGATGACGATGAGCTGCTCGGGGGTGCACTCCCCGCCGGGCATCCGCGGCACCACCGAGTAGGTGCCGTTCTTCTGGATGTTGGCCAGGAAGTGGTCGTTGGTGTCCTGCAGCGCCGCCTGCTGCCGGCCCAGGATGTGATCCGAGTCGGTCGAGGCGAGGATCGAGGCGACGACGGGTTTGCAGATGTCGCAGCCGGTCCCCCGGCCGTACTTGGCGATCAGTGCCGAGAACGTGCGGGTGTCGGTGGCCTGCACGATCTGGAACAGCTCGGCCCGGGACTGATCGAAGTGCTCGCACAGCGCCTTCGACATGACCACGCCGGACGCCGCGAGGAGCTGCTTGACGGTGGGCAGGCACCCGCCGCACGTGGTGCCGGCGCCCGTGCACGCCTTGACCTGGGCGATGTCGCACGCGCCGTCGGCGATGGCGCCGCAGATCGCCCCCTTGGTGACCCCGTTGCACGAGCACACCTCGGCGTCGTCGGGCAGCGACCCGGCGCCCGGCTTCTCCCCCGCCGGCGAGATCAGCGCCGCAGGGTCGCCGGGCAGCTCCCGGCCGACGAGCGGCCGCAGCGACCCGTACGCGGAGGCGTCGCCGACGAGGATGCCGCCGAGCAGTGTCTTCGCGTCGTCCGAGACGACCAGCTTGGCGTAGGTGCCCTTGGCCGCGTCCGACAGCACGACCTCGAGGGCGCCCGGGGTGGCGGCGTGCGCGTCGCCGAAGCTCGCGACGTCGACCCCGAGCAGCTTGAGTTTGGTCGACAGGTCGGCCCCCGGGAACTCGGCGCCGCCGCCGAGGAGCCGGTCGGCCACGACCTCTGCCGTGCTGTAGCCGGGCGCGACGAGTCCGTAGCAGGTGCCGTCGACGGCGGCACATTCGCCGACGGCGTAGATCGCGTCGTCGGTCGTGCTGCGGCAGCCGAGGTCGGTGCGGACGCCGCCGCGGGGGCCCAGCTCGAGCCCCGCGTCGCGGGCCAGCTCGTCGCGGGGGCGCACCCCGGCCGAGAACACGAGCAGCGCGGCGTCGATCACCGATCCGTCGGACAGTTCCACCCGCAACCCGTCGGGACCGTCGGTGATCCCGGCGGTGCCGACGCCCGTGTGCACCGTCAGGCCGAGGTCGGTGACGAGGCGGGCGAGGAGCGCGCCGCCGCCCTCGTCGACCTGCAGTGGCATGAGCCGCGGCGCGAACTCGACGACGTGCGGTGTCAGGCCGAGCATCCGCAGCGCGTTGGCTGCCTCCAGCCCGAGGAGTCCACCACCGACGACGACGCCGACCGCACCCGGCGCGGCCTGCTGCGCGCCGGCCCGGATGCCGTCGAGGTCGTCGAGGGTGCGGTAGACGAAGCACCCGGCCAGATCCTTGCCGGGAATCGGCGGGACGAAGGGGTACGAGCCGGTGGCCAGGACGAGCGCGTCGTACCCGATCACCTCGCCGGCGTCGGTGGTGACGGTGCGCCCGGCCCGGTCGATCGCCGCGGCCCGGGTGCCGATCCTCAGGTCGACCAGGTCGTCACCCTCGTACTCGTTGCCGGCGAGGGCGAGTTCTCTCGAATCCCAGGAACCGACGTACGAGGACAGTCCCACGCGGTCGTAGGCGGGCAGCGGCTCTTCGCACAGGATCGTCACCGACCAGAGGTCGTTCTCGTCACGGGTGCGCAGCGCCTCGACGAATCGGTGGCCCACCATGCCGTGCCCGACGACGACGACAGACTTGTGGCTCATACCGTTTCCTTCTTCCTTGGTGTGCGGGTGGGGCCGGGGCGCCCTCAGGCGCGGACGGCCACGGTGGTGACGTCGCGCTCGGCGGGCGTCTGCCCGGTGGGGGCGCTGGGGCGGCGCAGGAACACGGCCCAGGTGACGACGATGCAGACCAGGTAGAAGGCGAGGAACACCCAGAACGCCATGGTCGCCGACTTGGCTTCGCTGCTGTAGGAGGCGCGCAGCACCAGGTTGATCCCGACGCCGCCGAGACCGCCGATGGCGCCGGCGAAACCGATCAGGGCGCCGGACATGCTGCGCGCCCAGGCGGCCTTCCCGGCCCTGTCGAGCGAGTCGAGGCTCTGCGCCTTGGCTTCGAAGACGGACGGGATCATCTTGTAGACGGAGCCGTTGCCGATACCCGAGAGCAGGAACAGGGCGATGAACCCGAGGACGAAGGTCACCATGATTCCGCCGGTGGCGGCGCCGGCGGTGGCGTCGTCGAGGGTGCCGGCGGTGACGAGCAGTCCGGCCGCGAGGGCCATTGCCGCGAACGTGTACAGCGTGATCCGGCCGCCCCCGATGCGGTCGGCCAGCTTGCCGCCGAGCGGCCGGGCGATCGATCCGAGCAGCGGACCGACGAACGCGATCTGTGCGGCGTGCAGGGCCGCCTCGGCGGCGGTCGCGCCCCCGGCGAGGAAGTTGATCTGCAGTACCTGGCCGAACGCGAAGCTGAAACCGATGAAGGAGCCGAAGGTGCCGATGTAGAGGAAGCTCAGGATCCACGAGTCGCGGTAGCGCAGGGATTCCCCCATCGCTCGCAGGTCGGCGCGCTGATCACCGAGGTTGTCCATGAACAGGGCCGCGCCGAGCGCGGCGAAGGCACACAGCACCAGGTAGACGGCACACACGATCCACGGTTCGGTGTTGCCGACGGTGGCGATGACGAGCAGGCCGACGAGCTGCACCACCGGCACGCCGATGTTGCCGCCGCCCGCGTTCAGGCCCAGCGCCCAACCCTTGAGCCGTTGCGGGTAGAAGGCGTTGATGTTGGTCATCGACGACGCGAAGTTGCCGCCGCCGAGGCCGGCGATCGCGGCCACCACCAGGAAGGTGGTGTAGGAGAAGCCGGGGTTGAGCATGAGGTACAGGGTCGCGACGGTGGGGATCAGCAGCACCAGCGCGCTGAACACGGTCCAGTTGCGACCGCCGAACCGGGCTGTGGCGACCGTGTAGGGGATGCGCAGCAGCGAACCGACCAGGGTAGGCACGGCGACGAGGAAGAACTTGCCGGCGGCATCGATGCCGTAGACGTCGGTCGGCATGAACAGCACCATCACGGACCAGATGGACCAGACGGAGAAGCCGACGTGCTCGGCCAGGACGGACCAGATCAGGTTCCGCTTCGCGATCTCCTTGCCGCCGGCGTCCCATGCCGCCGTGTCCTCGGCGTCCCAGTGTTCGATGCGGTGCTTGCGGGCGAACTTCGCACGCAGGCCTTCGGTCGGTGATATTCCGGTCGTTGCGGCCACCCCATGCCCCTTCCTCGGGTCGGTATCGATGGACCCAAGGTAGGAAACGGGTGTTGCCGCGGTGCTGCCCTCGGTGACTGCCGCGTCAAGAGATGCTCACCTGCGGCAGGAGGTCTCCGTGAGGTCGTCGCCGCGGGGGTGCGCGGGGTGCGGATCGGCGCCGGAGCCGCCCCAGGTGTCCTCGACGTACCGCGGCCGGCAGGCCACCCGGCCGGCGATCAGGACCACGAACGCGGCGCCGCCGAGGAACACGAACGGTGCCGTCCAGCCACCGGTGATCTCGCGCAGCACCCCGACCAGGACCGGTCCGGCGCAGGCGACGGTGTACCCGAGGCCCTGGGTGAACCCGGACAGCGCCGCCGACGCCGCATGGGTGCGGGTGCGCAGGTTGATCAGGGTCAGTGCCATGGGGAAGGTGGTCGGCCCGACGCCGATCGCCAGCACCCACAGGGCGGTGGCCGTCAGCGGTGCGAGCAGCAGGCCGGTGAACCCCACGGCGTAGCTCGCCACGCACACGAGGACGAGCGGGAAGGGATCCCGCATGCGGGCGCACGCGGCGGGGGCGACGAACGAGGCCGCCAGGCCGACGAAGGAGAACAGCGCGGTCATCGCGCCCCCGAGTGCCTCGCTGCCCCCGGCGTCGAGCAGTACGGCGGGAATCCAGGTGAACATCGAGTAGGTGATCAGGGAGGTCATGCCGAACATGCCGGCCATGCCCCATGCGACGGGCGAGCGCCACACCCGGCCGGGTGCAGGGGCGGAAGGGGGCGCGTCGCGGGTGCCCGGCTTCGCACCCCGGGCCCGGTGGAGTACGCCGATCCACGGAATCGCCGCGGCGAACGCCCACGCCGCCCACAGACCGATCGACCAGCGCCACCCCGCGGCTTCCGCGACGGGGACCGCGGCCAGGGCGGGCAACACGGTGCCGATCTGGACGCCGACGATGTAGACGGTGCTCACGACGGCGAGCCGGTCGGAGAAGTACCGCTTGACCAGCGGCGGGATCACCACGTTGCCGACGCCCATTCCGGCGAGGGCGAGCGCCGAGAACGCGAGCAGTGTCCACGTCTCGTGAGTCAGCGCGCGGGCCGCCATGCCGACTCCGGCGGCCAGCATCGCGATCAGGGCCGTGGTCTCGAGCCCCGCTCGCCGTGCGATGACCGGGGTGAGGAGACCGAACGCCGCGAACATCGCGGTCGGCACCATCCCGAAGACACCCACCACGGCAGGCGCGAAGCCGAGTTCGGCGCGGATCTGTTCGGCAAGGGGACTGAACGAGGTCACGGCGAGGCGCAGCGTGAGGGCGGACATCACGATCGCGACGAAGACGAGGAGACGTCCCCGCAGCAGGGACGTGGATCCGGCATCGGTGACAACCACGGAGCGAATCATAGGATGACCCGATGTATATCGTCGAAGGCGTTTTCCGGATGCAGGAAGGAGCCCCATGCGCACCGTGCGACGCACCGGTCTCGTCGCCCAGGTCACCGAGCAGTTACGCGGCCACATCCGCACCGGCGCCTGGGCAGTGGGCACCCGCATCCCGACCGAACCCACCCTGGCCGAGCTGACCGGCACGGGCCGCAACACCGTGCGCGAGGCCGTCCAGGCACTCGTGCATTCGGGGCTGCTCGAGCGACGGCAGGGATCGGGCACCTACGTGGTCGCCACCTCGGAGGTGGGCAGCGCACTCGGCACCTACTTCGCCGACGCCCACGAACAGGACGTGCTCGAACTGCGGCAGGCGCTCGACGTCACCGCCGCGGCGCTCGCCGCGCAGCGCCGCACCCGGGCGGACGCAGAACACCTGACCGAACTGTTCGACGCGCGGATGCGCGCGTGGGCGGACCCGCGTTCGGCCGCCGCCCTCGCCGCCGACGTCGCCCTGCACCGCGCGATCGTCGCGGCCAGCCACAACGCCGTGTACCTCGAGTTCTACGACTCGCTGATACCCGTCATCGAGGAGACGATCCGCCGTCGCGTCGAAGAGACCGGCGCAGGCTTCCACGACGAGCACCGCGAACTGGTGCTCGCCGTCGTCGCAGGAGACCCGGGTCGCGCCGCGGCCGCCGCCCTCGCGATGTTCGGGGAGCTGCGCGGCAGTGACGCCTAGAGGAGGCGAGACCTAGAGGAGCAGACGCACCAGATCCGAGGTGTGTGCCAGCCCCGGGAACGCCTCCTCCGTCGAGCGCGGATGCAGGGCGTGCACGGCGAGCCGGAACATCACCGCGCGCAGCAGCATCTGCGGCCACTCCGGCAGGTCCTCCCAGCGGCCGATGAGCTCGTCGTCGGCGCCGCCCCACGACAGCGCATCGACGACGGCGACGCCGGCCGCCCACGACGCGGGTCGCCAGTAGGGGGTGATGTCGGTCAGGCCGGGTGCGGCGCTGCCGGCGAAGAGCACGGTGCCGAACAGGTCGCCGTGCACGAGCTGATCGGGCAAGTGGACCGGCTTGCGCAACGTCGCGAGCTGGTTGATCAGATCGATGCTCTTGCGTCCGTCGGGCGTGACGGTGTCGGGGGCGCCGGCGGCGCGGGCGGTGCGCAGCGGTACCGCCTCCCAGGCCGCGCGGTCGGCGGCGACGAACACGTCGACGTCCTCCCACGGCGCCACGGGCGGCTGCATGAGGAAGCGCGGTCGCTCGAGTTGGGCGGTGGCGGCGTGCAGCCGGAGCGACAGCGCCACCACCTCGTCGTGCCGTGGTTCGGAGGTGCCCACGATGTACGTGTCGGCGCGCCAGCCGGAGACGACGTAGCGGCCGTCGGTGGAGCGAACCGGCCGCGCCAGTCGGACCCCGTCGACGTCGAGGTTCTCGCGCACCTTCGCCGACCACGCTGCCCGGGCGTGGTCGGCGACCGGCGAGAGCACGACGTCGCCGCAGCGCCAGCCACCGTCCCAGTCCGCCCCGAGCGGGACCGGTTCGACGTCGCGTAGGCCGAAGGTCGAGCGCACGTGCTGCGGGGGTTCGAGGGGACTCACGGGGCACACCGTACAGTCGGCGCCGCCGCCTTCAGGGAAGGCACTCCGTTACCCGGGGACAGCATTCCCGCATCGTTATCTCACCGTGTTCCCTCAGTACACGGGCAGTGACGGGTCCACCTGCTGAGCCCACGCGAGCACGCCGCCCTGCAGGTGCGTGGCGTCCGAGAAACCGGCCTTCTTCAGCACGGCGAGCGCTTCGGCCGAGCGGATCCCGGTCTTGCAGTGCAGCACGATCGGCTTGTGCTGCGACAGCTCCGCCAGCGCCTCTCCGGAGAGGATGCGGTCCTTCGGGATCAGCCGCGCCCCGTCGATGTGGACGATGTCCCACTCGACCGGCTCGCGCACGTCGATCAGTTCGATCTCCCGGTCCGACTCGAGCAGCCGGTGCAGTTCGGTCGGGGTGATCGTCGACTCGGCCACGGCCTCGGCGGCGTCGTCCGGCACGACACCGCAGAAGGACTCGTAGTCGACCAACTCCGTCACCGGCACCCGGCCCGGATCACGGCGCAACGTCACCGTCCGGTAACTCATCGCGCGAGCGTCGTAGATCATCAGCCGTCCGAGCAGCGACTCGCCGATGCCGGTGATCAGCTTGATCGCCTCGGTGGCCATGATCGACCCGACGGACGCACAGAGCACCCCGAGGACACCGCCCTCCGCACAGGACGGGACCATGCCCGGCGGAGGCGCCTCCGGGTACAGGTCCCGGTAGTTCAGTCCCCGCCCGCCCGGCGCGGCCTCCCAGAACACCGACACCTGTCCCTCGAACCGGAAGATCGACCCCCATACGTACGGCTTGCCGGCGAGGATCGCCGCATCGTTGACGAGGTAGCGGGTCGCGAAGTTGTCGGTGCCGTCGAGAATCACGTCGTACTGCTCGAACAGCTCGACGGCGTTGCTGCGGTCGAGCCGGACCGGGTGCAGGCTCACCGCCACGTTCTCGTTGATCCCCCGGATCGTGTCGCGGGCGCTCTCCCCCTTGGGCCGGCCCACGTCGGCGACCCCGTGGATCACCTGCCGCTGCAGGTTGGACGATTCGACGTCGTCGAACTCGACGATGCCGAGGGTGCCGACCCCGGCCGCGGCGAGGTAGAGCAGCACCGGGGAACCGAGGCCGCCGGCACCGATGCACAGCACCCGCGCGTTCTTCAGCCGTCGCTGCCCCGTCACCCCCACCCCGGGGATGATCAGGTGCCGGCTGTAACGGGCCACCTCCTCGCGGGTCAGGTCCGCGGCGGGTTCCACCAGAGGTGGCAGTGCACCGGATTCCACCAGGGATGGCAGTGACGTCACGACAGCTCCTCGGCCGGTTCGATCGGGCGGTTCCCCGATTGTCCCATCCTCATGCTCGCGGATACGGCCACGGATTGAACCTGCACGTCAGCCCGTCGCGGGGGACGACGCCCTCGGGGTCGAGCCCGGCGATGTCGTCGTTGGCCGTGCCGAACGACTGCTGCATCATGATCGGCGCCAAGCCTCCGTCGCTCCCGCACCCTTCGTGGGCGGCGAAGCCGATGGCGTGCCCGATCTCGTGGTTGATCAGGTACTGGCGGTAGGAGCCGATGTCCCCCTGGAACGCGACGGCGCCCCGCACCCAGCGGGGCTCGTTGAGCAGGACCCGGCCCACGCCGGGGTTGAAGCACGAGACCTCGAGTTCGATGTCGTACCCGCAGCCCTGCCGGATCGTCATCTGGGAGGTCAGCGACACCCGGAAGTCGGGCTCACCCTGATCGACGCGCCGGAATGCGAACGCCGGGTCCTGGATCCAGCTCTTCGGGTTGGCCAGGGTCTCGTCGACCATCCGCGCGAATGCGGCGTCGCCGCCGTAGCCGGTGGTGTCGACGCCGTCCTCGATCTCCACTGTGTAGGTGTAGACGCGGCCGGTGCCGACCTGATCGCCGGTCCCCGGCACGACCCGCCAGGTGCCGGTTCCGGCCGCCGTGAACGGCCCACCTTCCGGGAGCGCACCGGACGGCAGATCGTCGGGGAACGTGCCGTCGGCGACCGGCGCGGGCACACCCACCACGCCGCCGGATTCGGCTACCGCGTCCCCGGCTGCCGCGGGCTCGGGTCGATCGCCACCGGCGCGCAGGGCGTCCACCACGACGATCACCGTGAGGATCGCGAGGACGGGAACGGCGTAGGCCCGCCATCCGTAGGTCGCGACGAAGCGCCCGAGCCGGCTCTGCCGGCGCACCCCGCGATCCGGGCGCGGCGGACGCGGGCGGGTGCTCTCCCCCGAAACGGGATCCCACTGGGCTCGCAGGGGCTGGTGGGAAGGGGCGCGGGTGCGGCGCCACTCGGACGGCCGATCCTCGGGTGTCCGGTGCGGACTGCGCACCGGGCGGCGCGGTGTGTCCGCCACGTCGGCTCCTGCTCGCTCGGTCACGGCTGCCAGAATCTCACACGGTCGTCGCGGGGCGTGCCGGGTCGCGAAGCGCGGCACGCGACCGCCCCCGCGCCGCTGTGGCGCCGCGCACAGTAGCCCCTCGGCTGGGATACTCGTGGGTAGGGGTGCGCCGCACCTCGAGGGCCCCCGGCCTGTAACGTGCAGAGACGATTGCACGTCGTAGTGGTAGGTATCACTTCGACGAATATCTCGGATTGGGAGCGACATGACCGAACTCGCAGCCCGGACATCGTCCGGCCGCGCCACCAGCTCGGGCAACGGCACCGGCACTCGACGCGGCGCCCGGATGCCGCGGGACGAGCGCCGGGTCCAGCTCCTCGCTGCAGCCAGCGAAGTCTTCGTCACCCGCGGGTACCACGCGGCCGGCATGGACGAGATCGCCGAGTGCGCCGGGGTCAGCAAGCCGGTGCTGTACCAGCACTTCCCCGGCAAGCTCGAACTGTACTGCGCGGTACTGCAGAGCTATGTCGACAGCCTGATCTCCGGTGTCCGCCAGGCCCTGCGGTCGACCACCGACAACAGGCAGCGCGTCCGCGCTGCGGTGCAGGCGTTCTTCGACTTCGTCGACAACGACTCGCAGGGTTTCCGGCTCGTGTTCGAGTCGGATCTGATGGGCGAGCCGCAGGTGGCGAACCGCGTGGAGCAGGCCACCGAGGCGTGCGTCGACGCGGTGTTCGACCTGGTGAGCCACGACTCCGGGCTCGACCCGTACCGGGCGCGCATCCTGGCGGTCGGCCTCGTCGGCCCCAGCCAGTTCACGGCCCGCTACTGGCTCGAGGCCGCCCGGCCGATCCCGAAGGAAGACGCCGTCGACACCACGGTCGCGCTCGCCTGGGGTGGTCTGTCGCACGTGCCGCTGCAGCCGGAGCTGCGCCGGCGATGAGCGACGGCGCCGACCGAGGTCGCGCCCGCAACGACGGAAGGGCCGGGGCAGTCGCCCCGGCCCTTCCGTCGTGATGCCGTCGTTCTAGCTCGCCGCGAACCCGACCTTGCGGATGTCGGCGGGGCCGATCTCGACGTAGGTGACCCGCGATGCCTGCACGATGAGCTTGCGGCCCTTCTCGTCGACGAGCGTCAGGACGCCGTCCTTGTCGCCGGCCAGGGCTTGCGTCACGAGCGACTCGACCTCGTCGGGCGTCTGCTCGCTGACCACGGTGAGCTCGCGGGGACTGTCCGCAACACCGATCTTGACCTCCACGGTCGACCTCCGAACTCTCAGGGCTCTACAGCTGTCCCCGCCCAGATTAGTGCAGTCCCAGCACTGCCATCCGGTCGGCGTGCTCGAGCTGCATCCGGTCGAACAACGCCGCGATGTCGGCGAGATCACCGGTAGCGGCGATCACCAGATCGGTGAGATCCTCCCGCTGGGCCATCACGTACTGGGCCTGGGTGATGGCCTCGCCCAGCAGCCGCCGCCCCCACAGCATCAGCCGGTCCTTGTCGGCGGCGCTGTGCCGCACCGCCTCGCGGACCTCGTGCACCACGAATTCCGAGTGCCCGGTCTCGGCGAGCACCTCTCGTACGACCTCGGCCACCTCGGGGGCGAGGGTACCGGCGATCTCGCGGTAGAAGTCGGCGGCGATGCCGTCGCCGACATATGCCTTGACCAGCGACTCGTGCCAGTTCGACGGGTTCGTGGACGCGTGGTAGGCGTCGAGGGCACGCCGGTAGGGCTCCATCGCCGCGTAGATTTCGACACCGCGCGCGGTCAGGGCGGCGTGCAGCGTCTCGAAGTGGCTCATCTCCGCCGCCGCCATGCTTGCGAACGCCACCCGCCCCTGCAGGCTCGGCGACATCCGCGCATCGTCGGCAAGGCGATAGAAGGCCGAGATCTCACCGTAGGCGAGCACCGCGAACAGCTCGGCGACGCCGGGATGGTCGGCCGGCACGCGCACCGGGGCGGCGGATGGACGGGACGGTGACGGTGACGTTTCGGCTCCCATGACGACACAGCGTAGTACCCGGCCGGCGACCGCGCGGCTCACGGCACTCGCACCCGGTACAATGGTTCCGGAAGGCCGCGCCTCGAGGCGCCGACCACCGGCCCCGCGGACTTCACCGATGATGTGCGCGCACCCGATCGCAGATCGCTGCCGCGCCTCGCAGAGCCCTACCGGCCGCTGAGGCGCAGGCCCGGTCGCCTCTCCACTCGTGCGTGCGTGCCGAGACCAGGAAGGCCAGACCCCTGAGCAAGATCACTGTCGACCACGAAGACGACGCCACCGAAACCACGGTGTCGGCCCAACTCGACGCCACCCACACCCCGCCCACGTTCGCCGAACTGGGCGTGCGGGACGAGATCGTCCGCGCTCTCGCCGAGATCGGCATCGAGCGCACCTTCGCCATCCAGGAGCTGACGCTCCCCCTCGCCCTCGCCGGCGACGACCTGATCGGACAGGCACGCACCGGCATGGGCAAGACCTTCGGGTTCGGTGTCCCGCTGCTGCACCGCCTCACCACCGCCGAGTCCGGCACCACCGCCCTCGACGGCACGCCCCGCGCGCTGGTGATCGTGCCGACGCGCGAGCTGTGCCTGCAGGTCACCCAGGACCTCGAGAACGCCGCCAAGTACCTCCCCGGCTCCACCGGTGCCCTGAAGATCTTGTCCGTCTACGGCGGACGTCCGTACGAAACGCAGGTCGACGTGCTGAAGAAGGGCGTCGACGTCGTCGTGGGGACCCCGGGCCGGCTGCTCGACCTCGCCAACCAGGGTCACCTGATCCTCGGCAAGATCGGCGTGCTGGTGATGGACGAGGCGGACGAGATGCTCGACCTCGGCTTCCTCCCCGACATCGAGCGCATCCTCGGCATGGTGCCCGACCGTCGCCAGACGATGCTGTTCTCGGCCACGATGCCCGGGCCGATCATCACGCTCGCCCGCACGTTCCTCACCCGCCCGACACACATCCGCGCCGAGGAACCGGAGTCCTCCGCGGTGCACGAGCGCACCAACCAGCTCGTCTACCGCGCGCACGCGCTCGACAAGGCGGAACTGGTGGCGCGCGTGCTGCAGGCCGAGGGTCGTGGCGCCACCATGATCTTCACCCGTACCAAGCGCACCGCGCAGAAGGTCGCCGACGAGCTCGCCGAGCGCGGCTTCGCCGTCGGGGCCGTGCACGGTGACCTGGGGCAGATCGCTCGTGAGAAGGCGCTGGACAAGTTCCGCAAGGGCAAGATCGACGTGCTGGTCGCCACGGACGTGGCCGCGCGCGGCATCGACATCGACGACGTCACCCATGTCGTGAACTACCAGTGCCCCGAGGACGAGAAGACCTACGTCCACCGCATCGGCCGCACCGGCCGGGCGGGGCGCACCGGTATCGCCGTCACCCTCGTCGACTGGGACGACATTCCGCGCTGGCAGCTCATCGACAAGGCCCTCGATCTGGGCATGCCCGATCCGGTCGAGACCTACTCGAGCTCGCCGCACCTGTTCGAGGAGCTGGGCATCCCCGACGGCACGACCGGAACCGTCCGCAAGACGCCGACCGAGCGGCCCGCCCGCGAGGAGGGCTCCGAGGATGCGGCACGACCCAAGCGCACCCGGGTCCGCCGGCGCACGCGCGGCGGCCGGCCGGAGACCGGCGGCGGCGAGCACTCCGGCACCGGTCCCGAGACGGCGGGCGCGAGTTCCGCCTCGGGGCAGAGCGAGGAGTCCGGGAGCGGAACAGCGCCCGCACGGCGGCGCCGTCGGCGGCGCCGCGGCGGTTCCGCCGCGACCGGCGACACCGTCGCGAACAGCGAAACGGTCACGGCTTCGGCTGCCCAGTAGCCGCTCGCGATGATCGCACCGGAGCGCAGAACCCGGGCGGATCTGATCGCAGCACTCGTGCTCGCCGTCGCGGTCGTCGCGGCGGCGAGCGTCGTCTGGTTGCGCTCGGATGCGCGTGGCACCGTGTCCGTCACGACCGACGCGGCACCGGAGCCGCCACCGTCCGCGACCGTCGTGCCGTCGACCCTGACGGAGGCGTGGCGCGCCCCCAGCGGCGCGACGTCCCGTCCGATCGCGGTCGGCGCCGTCGTGGTCACCGGGGACGGCGGCACCGTCACCGGCCGCGCCCTCGACTCGGGCGCCGAACTGTGGCGCTACGACCGCGACATACCGCTGTGCGGTGTGGTCGAGGACTGGCGCACCGCCGTCGCGGTCTACCGCGACCGGCGGGGATGCAGCCAGGTCACCCAGCTCCTTCCCGACTCGGGAATGCGCGGCGCGCAACGTTCGAGCGACGCCGACGACGCGGTGACCCTCACCGCTGCCGACACCCACGTGATCTCCCGGGGCGACACTCGTCTCGAACTGTGGCGGTCCGATCTCGTGCGGACACTCGAGTACGGACGCGTGGACGCGCCCGTCGTGCCGGGGGCCCAGCCCCGCAGCGGATGCACGCTGAACTCGGCCGCGGCGAGCAACAGCCGGCTTGCGGTGGTCGAACGCTGCCCCGGTGAGGAAGCCGACCGCCTGACGCTGCTCGAGACGACCCCCGAGGCCGATTCGCAGCCGGCGGAGATCGCCTCGTCGGTGCTACCGGAACTGGGACCGGACGACGGCGGTACGCGGGTCGTCGCGGTGACCGGCGAGCGCACGGTGCTGTATCTGCCGCCCACCGCGTCCTCCGGGCCCGTGCTCGCCGTGTACGACGCCGCGGGCACGGTCACCGCGCGGCACCCGCTGTCGGCCGCGGCGACACCGGAGGCGGTGTTCCCCGCGACGGCCCAGGGTTCGATCCTCACGTGGTGGTCGGGCACGCAGACCGTCGCCCTCGGCGGCGACGACCTGGTGCCGCAGTGGACGGTGCCGGGAACGACGGGCACCGGCAGTGCCATGGCCGGAGCGCTGCTGCTTCCGGTGCGCGACGCCCTCGCCGTGGTCGATCCGGCCACCGGGACGGAACGGCAGCGCATTCCGGTCGCGCGCGACGGGACCGGTGTCGTGAACGTCGCGGTCGCCGGGAGTGCGGTGCTCGAGCAGCGGGGGCCGCAGGTCGTGGTGCTGCGGTGAGCCCGGCCGGGCCACCGGTCACGACGTGAAGGTGACCAGCTCCTTGCCGTCGCGCCAATGGGCGAGCAGGTTCTCGGCCAGCACGCGGTAGGCCTCGGCGCCCTTGTTCTTCCGGCCGGCCAGCACCGAGGCTCCGGACGCCGACGCCTCCGCGAAGCGGACGGTGCGCGGGATCGGCGGCGCGAGCACCGGCATGTCGTACCGGTCGGCGACGTCGGCGAGCACGTCACGGCTGTGCGTCGTGCGGGCGTCGTAGAGGGTCGGCAGGGCACCGAGCAGCTCGAGGTCCGGGTTGGTGATCTGTTTGACCTCGGCGACGGTGCGCAGCAGCTGCCCGACGCCGCGGTGCGCGAGGGTCTCGCACTGCAGGGGCACGAGCACGGACTGCGCCGCGGTCAGGCCGTTGAGCGTGAGCACGCCCAGCGACGGCGGGCAGTCGATCACGACGACGTCGAAGCTGTCGAGCAGGGGCGCCAGCGCCCGGCGAAGGGTGAACTCGCGCCCCGGCCGCATCAGCAGCAGCGCCTCGGCGCCGGCGAGGTCGATCGTCGCGGGCAGCAACGTGAACCCCTCGTCGGTATCGAGCAGGACCTCCTTGGCCTCCGCCGCCCCCACCAGCACGTCGTGCACCGACCGTTCGAGCCGGTCGGGGTTGTGCCCGAGCGAGAACGTCAGGCAGCCCTGCGGGTCCAGGTCGACGACGAGCACCCGCTGCCCCAGCCCGGCCAGGGCGGCCGCCAGAGACGCGACGGTGGTCGTCTTCGCGACGCCACCCTTCTGATTTGCCACCGCAAGTACCGTTGTCACGGGTCGATCCTCGCTGAAAACTCGCCCGAACGCGAGAATCGACCGCGATATCCGCCCTCCGGCGGGTCGCCGAACCTCACGAAAGGCCCGATCGTGATCCGCCGCGCCCGTCCCGCCGACGTCGACGCTCTCACCGCCCTCGTCTACGAACTGGCCGAGTACGAGAAGGCTCGCCACGAGTGCACCGTCGTGCCCGAGCAGCTGCACACGGCGTTGTTCGGGGCCGATGCCGCCGCGTTCGCCCACGTGGCCGAGGACGCGCACGGAACGGTGGTGGGCATGGCGTTGTGGTTCCGCAACTTCTCCACCTGGGACGGGGTGCACGGCATCTATCTCGAGGACCTGTACGTCCGGCCCGAGCACCGGGGGCAGGGACACGGCCGCGCCCTGCTCGCGGCGCTGGCCCGCGAGTGCGTCGACCGCGGCTACAGCCGCCTGAGCTGGTCGGTGCTGGACTGGAACACGCCGTCGATCGGGTTCTACCGTTCGCTCGGCGCGGTCCCGCAGGACGAGTGGACCACCTTCCGTCTCAGCGGGCAGGCGCTCACCGCGCTCGGCGGGGGTCAGGCCGCGTCGTCGGCATCCGGCGCGTAGTCCTGGGCCAGCCAGCGCGTCGTCGGCGGGCTGAACAGCAGCACCAGCGCCGGCACCACGATCAGGGTCAACAGGATGCCGAGCACGACCTGGTGGGAATCGGTCAGCAGCGACCAGGCCACCGGCAGCAACAGCAGCTGCGCGACGATCGCCACGGCCCGTCCCCAGCGCTGTCCGCGTAACAGCGCGATCCCGGCCGCGAGCACGCCACCGAACAGGATTCCCAGCCACAGCGCGAGGCCGTAGCCGTTTCCGACCGTCTGGTCGTGCCCGCCCGTCAGCGCCCGGACCACGGACACCACAGCGAAACCGATCGCGATCACGCCTTCGAGGACGACGAGACCACCCGCCGCTCGAACGGTGGACGGGACGGTGCTGCGTGGCGACTCGGTGGACACCCGGCCAGCGTAGTGGACCCGTGCGAGACCACTTAGGCTGATGCTCCGTGCGCGCACTGCTGATCGTGAACCCCAACGCGACGACCACCACTCCGGCCGGTCGCGACCGGTTGGCCCGCGCGCTCGCCGATCGGGTCTCCCTCACCGTCGCCCACACCACCCATCGGGGGCACGCCGCCGAACTGGCCCGCTCGGCGCACGCCGACGGAATGGACGTCGTCGTCGCGCACGGCGGCGACGGCACCGTCAACGAGATCGTCAACGGCCTGCTCGGTACCCCGTCCGAGCGGGTTGCCGACCCCACGCTCCCGCTGCTCGCGGTCGTCCCCGGCGGGTCGGCCAACGTCTTCGCCCGTTCGCTGGGTGTGGACGCCGATCCGGTGAAGGCGACCGCGCAACTGCTCGATCTGCTGGCCCGGCGCACGACCCGCCGGATCGGTCTCGGCCACTGCGACGGCCGGTGGTTCGTCTTCAATGCGGGGCTCGGACTCGACGCACAGGTGTGCGAGGCCGTCGACCTGAGCCGGCTGGGCGGGCGGAAGGTCACGACCGCCCGATACGTCGTGCATTCGATCACGCAGTTCTTCAAGTCCAAGGGTGCCGAGCCCGCGCTGACGCTGACGCTGCCCGGACGGCCGCCGATCCCGGGCGTGTACTACGCGTTCGTCTCCAATTCGAGCCCGTGGACCTATCTGGACAAGCGCCCGGTGCACACCAATCCGGGCACCTCGTTCGACACCGGGCTCGGTGTCTTCGCGATGACGACGACGGCGGTGTTCGCAAGCTTGCGGGTGGTCCGCCAGTTGCTCGCGCGCCACGGGAATCCGAACTCCCGCCGCTTGGTGCGGGTCGACGACGTCGCACGGGTGCGAGCGGAATCGAGCCGGCCGATCGGCCTGCAGGTGGACGGGGACTACCTCGGTCTTCGCACCGAGGTGGAGTTCGTGTCGGTTCCGGCCGTGCTCGAGGTCGTGGCACCCACCCCGTCCGTGGAGTGACCCGGGTTACATTTTTGTGTTCCGCGGTGTACAAAGGAAGTTCGAGTCCCGGAACGGGCCACAGCCGGCGTGAGCTTCCCCACGGTCGTGTCGATTCCTATTGACTTCACGCTGGTTCGTGAAAGCATTCACAAGTAACCGCGCGGAAACACTTGCCGACGCACGCATGAACTTGCCACCACGATCAGCCGGTGCGACGAGCACTATCGAAGGAGAGTAGAAGCATGGACTGGCGCCACAAGGCCATCTGCCGCGACGAGGATCCCGAGCTGTTCTTCCCCGTCGGTAACAGCGGCCCGGCCCTCGCGCAGATCGCCGACGCCAAGCTCGTGTGCAACCGCTGCCCCGTCACCGCCGAGTGCCTCTCGTGGGCCCTCGAGTCCGGTCAGGACGCGGGCGTGTGGGGCGGCATGAGCGAGGACGAGCGTCGTGCCCTCAAGCGCCGCAACGCCCGCACCCGGGCGCGCTCCGCGGTCTGACACGGCCCACCGCCACAGATCTCCGGGAAGGCCCGGCACCGCTTCGGTGCCGGGCCTTCCTGCCTCCGCGGGCCTGGTTCCCGCCGGACTCCCCACGGGGGCTCAGCCGAGCGCCACCCGGCCCAGCGGAACCCGCAGCCGCGCATCCGTTCCCATCGTCGCGCCCCGCTCGAGCCGCAACGTGCCGCCGAGTTCGGCGGCGACGAGCGTGCGGACGATCTGCAGGCCCAACCGGTCCGAGCTCTCGAGGTCGAATCCCTCCGGCAGTCCCTTGCCCTCGTCGTGGACCACCACGTCGAGCCAGCGGGCCGACCGCTCGGCCCGCAGCGTCACGGTGCCGGCCGCACCCGGATCGAAGGCATGCTCGACCGAGTTCTGCACGAGTTCGGTGAGCACCATCACCAGCGGTGTCGCCCGCTCGGCGGGGAATACCCCCAGGCTGCCCTCCCGGCGCACCCGGACCTGACTGCCCACGGCCGCGACGTCGACGACGATGGGGATCAGCCGGTCGACGACGTCGTCGAGATCGACCTCCTCGTCCACCGACATCGACAGCGCCTCGTGCACGAGCGCGATCGACGTCACCCGGCGCACCGCCTCGGCCAGCGCCTGCCGGGCCTCGGTGTTGCCGGTGCGTCGCGCCTGCAGCCGCAGCAGGGCCGCGACCGTCTGCAGGTTGTTCTTCACCCGGTGGTGGATCTCCCGGATCGTGGCATCCTTGCTCAGCAACGCCCGATCGCGCCGCTTGACCTCGGTGACGTCGCGGATGACCACCGCCGCACCCTCGAGCCGGCCGCCGGGCGCGAGCACCAGCGCACGCAGCAGCACGGTGGCCCCGCGTGCCTCGATCTCCATGGGCCGTCCCAGCTTGCCGCGCACCGCACCCCGCAGGTAGCTCTCGACGTCCTCGCTCTCGAACGGATCGGTCACCAGCGCGCGTGTCGTCTCGATCAGGTTCTGGCCGAGCAGGTCGGAGTTCAACCCCATCCGGTGGTAGGCGGACAGGGCATTCGGGCTCGCATACACCACCCGGCCGGACCGGTCGAGGCGGATGAAGCCGTCGCCCGCGCGGGGGCTCGACTTGGTGTCCGAACGCAATTCCGTGGTCGGGAAGGTGCCCTCGCAGATCATCGTGAACAGGGCGTCGGCGCACTCGAGGTACGCGGTCTCGAGGGCGCTCTTGGTGCGCCTGGCCACGGTGGCCGCGTCGCGGCTCAGAACGGCGATGACCTGCCCGTCCCAGCGGACCGGCACCGCCTGCCGGCGCAGCGGCGCGACGTGGCTGGGCCGCGCGTCCGCAGAGACGACCACTCCGGTCTCGAGGGCCCGCAACACGTGCGGGTGTTCCCGCTCGGACACCACCGAACCCACCATGTCCTCGGGCAGCACGGTCGATGCGGTGGTGGGGCGGCACTGCGCCACGCACACCACCCCACTCGGCTCGGCGCTCACCCACAACAGGACGTCCGCGAAGGACAGGTCCGCGAGCAACTGCCATTCGCCGACGACTCGCTGCAGGTGGTCGACCGCACCGCCCGGCAGGTCGGTGTGCTCGGCGAGAAGAGCGCTGAGGGTGGACACGGGCGGCACGTGCGGACTCAGGAGATGACCGCGATGAGGTCGCCCTGCTGCACGACGTCGCCGACGACCACGTCCAGTGAGGTCACGGTGCCCGACGTCTCGGCGAGCACCGGAATCTCCATCTTCATGGACTCCAGGATCACCAGCGTGTCGCCCTCGGCGACGACGTCCCCTTCCTGCACCACCACCTCGAACACGGTGGAGACCATCTCGGCGCGCACGTCTTCGGCCATCGGGCACCTCATTCCACGAAGAAGACGGTGGCCCTGCTTTCAGGGCCACCGGACCACACGTGAAACACTGTAATGAACCAGAAAGGAGATCGGACCATGGGTAAGCGAGGCCGCAAGAAGCGCAGTCGCAAGGGTAACGCCGCCAACCACGGCAAGCGTCCCAACGCCTGAGGCGCGCACACACGCGTGAGGGGGCCGGAAGCAGCTGCTTCCGGCCCCCTCACGCGTGTCGGGTGGTCAATCCCGGACGTCGGTGCGCGTCACGACGACGGTCCGCCGGATCTCGACCAGCAGCCGCTCCCGCAGGCCCTCCGGGGCGTGCTCGCCGCCGCACTTGCGGCTGAGCAGGGACTTGAGCTGGGATTCGAGCCCGTACGCCTCGAGGCAGGACCCGCAGTCGTCGAGATGGCGCTGCAGACGCTCACGCGACCGGTCGTCGCACTCGCTGTCGAGCAGCAGATAGACGTCCGCGATCACTGCGGAACAGTCGAGCTGATCGAAGTCGGCCGACTCGCTCACCTCGAGACCTCCTTGTTGTCCACGCCGTGTCCGACAGCAGCGTCCACGGCCCCGCTCCGGTTGAATCCTCGCTCCCGCGCGACATCGGCCAGCAGGCCGCGCAGCTGCTTGCGGCCGCGGTGCAGCCGTGACATGACCGTGCCGATGGGCGTGCCCATGATCTCCGCGATCTCCTTGTACGGGAAACCCTCGACGTCGGCGTAGTACACCGCCATCCGGAACTCCTCGGGCAGCTCCTGCAACGCGGCCTTGATGTCGTCGTCGGGAAGCGCGTCGAGCGCCTCGACCTCGGCCGACCGCAGACCGGTGGAGCTGTGCTCGGCCGTCGCCGCCAGCTGCCAGTCGGTGATCTCCTCGGTGGGGTACTGAGCGGGCTGGCGCTGCTTCTTGCGGTAGGAGTTGATGTAGGTGTTCGTCAGGATGCGGTACAGCCACGCCTTGAGATTGGTCCCCTCCTTGAACGAGGAGAAGGCGGAGAACGCCTTGATATACGTCTCCTGAACCAGATCCTCCGCGTCCGCGGGGTTGCGGGTCATCCGCAGCGCCGCGCCGTAGAGCTGATCGAGCAGGGGCAATGCATCCCGCTCGAACCGTTCGGCCAGTTCCGTACCAGACTCCTCGACCACACCGATCCCTTCACTTGCCGTATCCGTGAAGGCTACCGGCCGGGACGGGCACAGCACAGGCACGCGGCACTCCTCGCTCTCGGTCACCGGCCACGCCGATCGTGGCGGCCACCCGGAATCAACACGACAGGGGGGGGGCTTGTTCCCTACATTGACGCGCATGGCCTCGACCTCCACTCCCGCGACCACGCTGCTGACACGCGAGAAAGTCACCCACCGCGTCCACGAGTACCCGCACGACCCGCGAGCCGGCTCGTTCGGTTCCGAGGCCGTCGAGCTCCTCGGGCAGCGGCTCGGGGTGGCCCCCGCCCAGATCTTCAAGACCCTCGTGATCAAGCTCTCCGACGGCAAGCTCGCGGTGGCCGTGATCCCGGTCCCGGCGACGCTGTCGCTGAAGGCGGCCGCGGCCGCCCTCGGGGGCGGCAAGGCGGTCATGGCCGAACGCAGCGACGCCGAACGCGCCACCGGCTACGTCCTCGGGGGAATCTCACCGCTGGGTCAGCGCAGCCGGCTGCGCACCGCCGTCGACGCCTCCGCGCACCAGTGGGACCGGGTCCTGTGCAGCGCCGGACGCCGCGGCCTCGAGATCGAACTCGCCCCGGCGGACCTGGTGCGGCTCACGGGAGCAGTGGTGGCGCCGATCACCGCCGGGGCCTGATGCGGGGGCGCCCGGGAGGTGCCGCGCCGACCACCCGCGCCGCGGACCGCACCCGGCCGCGGGGTGTGGCAGGTGGCTGCCGGCTGCGGATAGGCGAAGATGGACGGGTGAATCCGTGGAGTGCGCCCCGAGCCGAGTCACCCGTCGACAGTTCCGTCACGCTGCCCGGGTCCAAGTCGATCACCAACCGCGCCCTGATCCTCGCTGCGCTCGCGGACGGCCCGTCCACCGTGACCGGTGCGCTGCGCAGTCGCGACACCGACCTGATGATCGCGGCCCTGCGCGGACTGGGCACGACGATCGACGAGCGAGACGACGGCACCACGCTGCACGTCATCCCCGGCCGGCTGCACGGCGCCCGGGTGGACTGCGGCCTGGCGGGAACGGTGATGCGATTCGTGCCGCCCCTCGCGGCGCTGGCCGACGGCGACGTCTTCTTCGACGGTGACGAGCAGGCGCGTACCCGCCCGATGGGCACCGTCCTCGAGGCCCTGCGCTCGCTCGGCGCCGACGTCGACGGCGACACCCTGCCCTTCACCGTGCGCGGGCGCGGCTCCCTGCGCGGCGGCACCGTCACCATCGACGCGTCGGGGTCGTCACAGTTCGTCTCGGGTCTGCTGCTCTCCGCCGCCGCGTTCGTCGAGGGCGTCACGGTGCGGCACGCCGGGGCGGCCGTGCCGTCCATGCCGCACATCGACATGACCGTCGAGATGCTGCGCGAGTCCGCGGTGACGGTCGACACGTCCGTGCCCGACACCTGGCGGGTCGCACCGGGCCCGGTCCGCGCCGTGGACCGGGTCGTCGAGCCCGACCTGTCCAACGCGACCCCGTTCCTGGCGGCCGCGGCCGTCACGGCCGGCACGGTGTCGGTGCCGCGATGGCCGCAGCGCACCACCCAGGCCGGCGACGCGATCCGCGGAATCCTCGAGCAGATGGGTGCCGACGTCGCACTGTCCGACGGAACGCTCACCGTGCGAGGCCCGAAGCATCTGCGCGGCCTCGACGTCGACCTGCACGACGTCGGCGAGCTCGCCCCCACGGTCGCCGCACTCGCGGCGCTGGCGACCACCCCGTCCACGCTGCGGGGCATCGCCCACCTGCGCGGGCACGAGACGGACCGCCTGGCCGCCCTGGTCACGGAGCTCGGCAAGCTCGGCGGTTCCGCCACCGAGCTTGCGGACGGCCTGCACATCGTGCCCGCGCCGCTGCACGGCGGACGCTGGCATTCGTATGCGGATCACCGGATGGCGACGGCGGGCGCGATCGTGGGACTCGTGGTCGACGGCATCGAGGTCGAGGACATCGGCACGACGGCCAAGACCCTGCCCGGCTTCCCCGAGCTGTGGGCCGGGATGCTGAGGGGAGCGCGCTCCTGAGCCGGCGGACCTACGACGAGACCGACGTCCGGATCCGTCCGGGCAAGGGCTCGCGGCCGCGCACGAAGGACCGGCCGGCCCATCGGGACGCCGTCGAAGCGATGGTCGTCTCCGTCGACCGTGGCCGGTGGGGCTGCGTGCTGGAGGGTGATCCCGCGCGGCCGGTCGTCGCGATGCGGGCCCGGGAGCTCGGCCGTACCCCTGTCGTCGTCGGGGATCGGGTCGCGGTGGTCGGGGACCTGTCGGGGCGGCCCGACACGCTTGCGCGCATCGTGCGGGTACAGGAACGCACCACGGTGTTGCGCCGCACCGCCGACGACACCGACCCGTTCGAGCGGATCGTCGTGGCCAACGCGGAGCAGCTGCTGATCGTCGTCGCACTGGCCGATCCGCCGCCTCGGACCGGGCTGGTCGAACGGTCCATGGTCGCCGCGTTTGCGGGCGGGCTGGAACCGGTGCTGTGCCTGACGAAGAGCGATCTGGCCGATCCCGGGGAGTTCACGGCGCAGTTCGCGGATCTGGACGTTCCCGTGGTGCTGGCGGGCCGCGAGCAGGACCTGTCGGAGCTGACGGCGATGCTGGCGGGCAGGTCGACCGCGCTGATCGGCCATTCCGGCGTGGGAAAGTCCACTCTGGTCAACCGGCTCGTCCCGGATGCCGACCGCGCCACCGGCGAGGTCTCGGGGGTCGGGAAGGGCCGGCACACCTCCACGCAGTCGGTGGCGCTGCCGTTGCCGGGCGGCGGGTGGGTGATCGACACCCCCGGGATCAGGTCGTTCGGGCTCGCTCACATCGATGCCGACGACGTGATCGCCGCGTTCTCGGATCTCGCCGACGCGGTGGAGGACTGTCCCCGTGGCTGCACCCACCTGGGCCCGCCCGCGGACCCCGAGTGCGCACTCGACGCCCTCGAGGGCAAGTCCGGGCGCCGCGCGATGGCCGTGCGCACACTGCTGACCGCGATCGCCGCCAACGAATCCTGGTGAGCCCGGTCCCCGGACGCCGGGTGTCACAGGGACGCCGAGCGCCCGGTGTCACAGGGACGCCGGGCGCTCGGTGGGGATTCGGGATCAGCGCATGCCGAGGAGACGGCGCACGCCGCGGACCCGGCGGTTCTCGCGGATCGCGGTGGCCAGGCCGCGTCGCCGGCCGGTCGCAGGGTCCACGACGGCGGTGCCGCCGAAGCCGCGCTCGGACGCGGTTTCCGGGGCCGCGTCCGGGGTGTCCGCGAGGTACTTGTTCGGCAGCGACAGCTTGGCGATGGTGCGCCAGGACTTGAAGTACTGCACGGCGAGCGGGCCGGTGGTGTACGGCAGGTCGTACTTGTCGCACAGCTCGCGCACCCGCACCGCGATCTCGGCGTACCGGTTCGACGGCAGGTCCGGGAACAGGTGGTGTTCGATCTGGTAGCTCAGGTTGCCGGTCATGAAGTCCATGACCGGGCCGCCGGAGATGTTGGCGCTGCCGAGCATCTGGCGCAGGTACCACTGCGCCTGCGTCTCGTTGTCGACGTCGGCCTTGGTGAACTTCTCGGCGCCGTCGGGGAAGTGCCCGCAGAAGATGACCGCGTTGGTCCACAGATTGCGGATCACGTTGGCCGTCATGTTCGCGGTGAGCGTGGACCTCCACGCCTTACCCGTCAGCGCCGGATAGACCACGTAGTCCTTGGCGATCTGGCGACCGATCTTGTCCCCCACCTCGCGCAGCTTGCGCTTGGTCTCGGCGCGGTCGTCGCGGCCCTTGGCGACCTTGCCGAGTTCGAGGTGCTGGACCGCGACGCCGTACTGGAACAGCAGGGCGAGCAGGGCGTTGTAGACGATGTTGCCGTAGTTGAACGGCGACCAGCGCTGGTCGCGCGTCACCCGCAGCAGGCCGTATCCCACGTCGTCGTCCATGCCGAGGATGTTGGTGTACTTGTGGTGCAGGTAGTTGTGGGTCTGCTTCCAGTGCGCGGACGGGTCGGCGTTGTCCCACTCCCAGTGGACGGAGTGGACCTCGGGATCGTTCATCCAGTCCCACTGCCCGTGCATCACGTTGTGCCCGAGCTCCATGTTCTCGACGATCTTCGAGAGGCCGAGCAGGCCCGCACCGAGCAGCCACAGCGGCCGCCGGCGGGCGCCG
>NZ_AJFC01000218.1:0-313 GCF_000256505.1 Rhodococcus sp. P14
GCCCACTCAGCTCCAGGCCGCGCTGCAGCCGGATCGTGTTGCGGATGTAGCGGGCGTCGCGCTCGCCGCGGGAGTCCTCGATGTCCCGCCGGATGGCGTCGAGCTCCCGGCCGAGGGCCTCGACGTCCGCCTCGGTGAGGTGCGCGTACTCCTTGATGTCCGAAATGGCCATGCGCCTACCGTACCGTAAGTTACGAATCCGTAGGTTACGGAGATGTAGCTTGTGCGGCAGATCACTTCCGGCGGGTGGCGCGCTTGGCGGCCCGCAGGGTCCGCAGCGCGGTCGCGAGCCCCTCACGCCGCTCCCCCACCG
>NZ_AJFC01000219.1:0-943 GCF_000256505.1 Rhodococcus sp. P14
CGGAACTTGCGCTCGGAGGAGGTCTCCGGGGCGTCGTCCGACGTGGCCCGCAGCCACGCGTCCGGCAGTGCCAGCTTGTGGATCGTGCGCAGCGCGAGCAGGTACTGCTTACCGAGCGGACCGCTGGTGTACGGCAGGTCGTACTTCGCACACAGCGCGCGGACCCGCTCCGCGATCTCGGGGTAGCGGTTGCTGGGCAGGTCCGGGAACAGGTGGTGCTCGATCTGGTAACTCAGATTGCCGGTCATGAAGGCCATCACCGGGCCGGCATCGATGTTGGCGCTACCGAGCAGCTGCCGCAGGTACCACTGCCCCTGCGTCTCGTTCTCGTACTGCGCCACGGTGAACTTCTCGGCGCCGTCGGGAAAGTGGCCGCAGAAGATCACCACGTACGCCCACAGGTTCCGCACCAGGTTCGCCGTGAGGTTCGCCGTGATCGTGCTGCGCCACGCACGGCCCGTCATGGCCGGGAACAGCACCAGGTCCTTGCCCAGCTGCCGCGCGATCTTGCGCGCGAAGTCCTTGGTGGGCTGGGAGTTCCACTGGCCTTCCGGCACCCCGGCAGCCTTCTTCTCGGCATCGAGGTCGTGCAGTGCGATGCCCCACTCGAACGTGGCTGCGAGGATCAGGTTGGCCAGGGGCTGCAGCAGGTTGATCGGCCGCCACTTCTCGTCGCGCGTCATCCGCAGGATGCCGAAGCCCACGTCGTCGTCCATCCCGACGATGTTCGTGTAGGTGTGGTGCGCGTAGTTGTGGGCGCGCTTCCAGTGCTGCGACGGACCCGTTTGATCCCATTCCCACGAGGTCGAGTGGATCTCCGGATCGTTCATCCAGTCCCACTGCCCGTGCATCACGTTGTGCCCGAGCTCCATGTTCTCGATGATCTTCGACAGCGAGAGCAGGCCCGTGCCGAGCAGCCACAGCGGACGGCGGCGGGGGGCGG
>NZ_AJFC01000220.1:0-14094 GCF_000256505.1 Rhodococcus sp. P14
GACACGTTGCAGACGGATGGTGTTGCGGATGTAGCGGGCGTCGCGCAGCCCTCGGGCGTCCTCGATGTCGCGACGGATCGCGTCGAACTCGCGGCCGAGTTCCTCGATGTCCGCGTCGGTGAGGTGAGCGAACTCGGTGATGTCGGTGATTGCCACCGGGGTCCTTCCCCCTGGAACGGGTGGGTAGTGCGTCAGGCGCCGAGCGTGCAGTCTCCGGCAGCCGCGGAGATGCAGGTCTGTACCCGCTCCCCCTCGGCGTGTTCCTTGCCGGACCGGAGGTCGACGACATGCCCCTTCTCCAAGGGCACCACACAAGTCTGACAGATTCCCATCCGGCAGCCGAACGGCATCAGCGCGCCGGCGCTTTCACCGGCCTCGAGCAGGGTCGTCGCACCGTCGACGGCGACGGTCTTGCCGGACTTGGCGAAGGTCACCGTCCCGCCGGCGCCGGAGGTGTCCGCGCGGGAGACGGCGAAGCGTTCCAGGTGCAGCCGCTCGGACAGGCCCGCGGAGTCCCAGAACCGGTCGATGTCGTCGAGCATCGCCTGCGGTCCGCACGCCCACACCTGACGCTCCCGCCAGTCGGGGCACACGGTGTCGAGCTCGGCGAGGGCGAACTTGCCCTGCTCCCGCGTCAGGCGCACGTACGGGTGGTACTGCTCGTGATCCGCCCCGAATCGGGCGATCTCGTCGGCGAACATCACCTCGGCGGCGGTGGGCGCCGAGTGGACGTGCACCACATCGGGCAGTTCGGCATGGGCCTGCACGGACCGGCGGTCGAGGGTGCGCAGCATCGAGATGATCGGGGTGATGCCGCTGCCCGCGGTGAGGAACAGGATCTTCGCCGGCGGGGGGTCGGACAGGACGAACTCGCCCTTGGGCTCGGCGAGCCGCACGATCGTGCCGGCGGGCACGCCGCTGACGAGGTGGGTCGAGAGGAACCCGTCGGTCATGGCCTTGACGGTGATCGAGATGAGCTTGCGGTCCCACGTGGGCGAGGACGTCAGTGAGTACGAACGCCAGTGCCAGCGGCCGTCGACGTGCAACCCGATGCCGATGTACTGGCCCGGCGCGTATCCGAAGTCGAAGCCCCAGCCGGGCTTGATGACGAGTGTCGCGGAGTCCGCGGTCTCGCGGCGGACCTCGACGATGCGTCCACGCAGCTCGCGCGCCGACCACAGGGGGTTGGCGAGGTGCAGGTAGTCGTCGGGAAGGAGGGGTGTCGTCAGCCGCGCGGCCGCACCACGCAGGATGTTCGACACGGATCGGCCCTTCGTCGCGACGTGCGCCGCCGGCCGCTCGATCCAGTCCTTCAGACCCATCCGATCACTTCTCCTCGTCCAGGGGCTACGCCTCCGTAGGTTACCAGTTCCCTACGGAGGCGTAGGTTGGGCCGAGACGGTGATCACACTCGCGGGGTCAGAGCAGCTCGAGCAGGAACTGCAGCTCCTGCGTGGCGTACCAGGCGAGTTCGTGGTCCTCGGCGTCGCCCAGCACGAACTCCGCCTCCTCGTCGCCGAGGTCGGCCGCATCGACGACCGGCAGGGCCCGGGCGATGTCCGGTTCCGCAGTGGCGAGGTCCACATGCACCGACGCCACCGCGGACAGCGGCACCGGACCGGGCAGCCGGACCACCGCGTCGTCGAGGTCGGGACGCAGGGTGACGCCGTCGACGTCCGCGGCCACCACCACCCGGCGCAGGCCGAACTCGGGCGGCGGGTCGTCGTCGGCCCGGCCGGCGAGCAGCCGCAACGAGGCGCGGGCGGCCTCGGCCATCGCGACCTCGGCGAGTTCCTCGTCGTCACCGGAGGTGTACGCCTCGCGCAGCGCCGGGGTGACCGCGAACGCGGTGCCGCTCACCGCCTCGAACTCACTGTCGGCGACCAACCGCTTCAACGTCTCGATGGTCGCCGGTACGTACACCCGTGTCACAACTCACCTACTGGCATCCAACAACTCCTCGAGCGACTCGTGCAGCAGCGACGTCAGCACCTCCACATCGGGCATGGCGTCGCGGTCCGCATTGAGACCGTAGTAGACGTTGCCGTCGTACGACGTCAACGCGACGCTCAGCGCCTGATTCTTCAGCAGGGGCGAGATCGGATACATCTCGAGGACCCGGGCCCCGGCGAGGTAGAGGGGATGCTGCGGGCCCGGCGCGTTGGTGATCATCAGGTTGAACATGCGCTGAGAGAATCCGCTCGCGACACGAGCCCCGACGGCATGCATGGTCGCGGGCGCGAACCCGGACAGTCGCATCATCGACCGCGCCGGGACCCGGCGGCCCTGCCGAGAGTAGGCCTCCCCGGCGTGCGAGATGTGGGACAGACGGACGACCGCGTTCGGTTCCCCCACCGGGAGGTCGACCAGAAAGGTCGAGACCTCGCCGCGCGGACCCGTCTCGGATTCCTCCCGGCCCGCCTCCGGCACGTCCGGGTCCTCCGCGTAGACCGACATGGGCACCATCGCCCGGACCACCGTCGCCTCCGTCAGCGGCTCCCCGCGGGAGAGCAGCCAGTACCGCAGCGCCCCCGCGATCACCGCCAGCACGACGTCGTTGACGGTGCAGCCGTAGCGCGCCCGGATCTTCCGGTACAACTCGAGGTCCGCCTTGACCACCGCGAACCGGCGGTTACGGGAGATCGGGGCGTTCAACGGGCTGTCGGGCGCGGACTGGGCGGCGGTGCGCGCCAGCCGGCCCACCACGTCCAGCGCCTCCCCGGCCGTCGCGGCCAGATCGCCGACGGCCGCCCGCACTCCCGACACCGCCTCACCGGGCCTGGCCACCAGCTCGGCGAGCGCGCCGAGCAGCAGCGCCGAGTCACTCGGCTCGGGCTCCGGCATCCACAATTCCTCCGGATCCACCCGGGGAGTCTCGGTGGGCTCGAACAGCACCTGCCCGATCTCGAGCGCCTGATCGCCGTCCACCAGCGCCGAGTGGGTCTTGGTGAACAGGGCGCACCGGTCGCCGGCGA
Source organism: Rhodococcus sp. P14 (assembly GCF_000256505.1). Taxonomy (NCBI): domain Bacteria; kingdom Bacillati; phylum Actinomycetota; class Actinomycetes; order Mycobacteriales; family Nocardiaceae; genus Rhodococcus; species Rhodococcus sp. P14. The sequence continues at coordinate 2,976 of NZ_AJFC01000220.1, forward strand.
GGCCCTCGACGAGATACATCTCCCACAGCGGCCGGGAGCGGTCGAGCGGACGGGAGATCAACCGGGCCAACAGCTCGTGCAGCTGCGTTTCGGAGCCGGGCCGCGGCAGCGCCGACCGCCGCACGTGATAGGTGATGTCGAAGTCGCGGTCGTCGACCCACACCGGACGCGCCAGGCCGAGGGCGACCTCGCGCGCCTTCTGCCGATACCGCGGCACCGCGGCCAGCCGGCGCTCCACGAGCCGCAGCACGTCCTCGTAGTCGAGCCCGCCGCTCGGCTGCTCCAGGATGGCGAGCGACCCGATGTGCATGGGCGTATTGCTCGTCTCCAGAAAGTAGAACGACGCGTCCTGAGCCGACATCCGGTGGGTCATCGCCCCGCATCCCTCTCGTCCTCGTCCCGTCGAGCCGCTCCGGCCTGCGACGGCTCGTCGAGACCGAACAGCACCGTCAGTTCCGCCACCACCTCGGCGGCATCGGCGTGATGCACGCCGACCATTCCCGTGGCTACCGCACCGTCCACGTTCACCCGCAGGTCGTCGACGAACACACACGCCGACGGTTCGAGCCCGAGACGCCGGGCCACCGCCAGGTAGCTGCGCGGATCGGGTTTCGCGGTGCCCACGTCCGCGGACAGCACCACTTCGTCCACCAGCCGGCCCCGCCCCAGATCGCGCAGGGGTGCGGCCGCGGGGCCACCCGGATCGTTGCTGAGGATCGCGGTGCGCACGCCGCGCCGGCGCACCTCGGCGAGGATCCCGCCGAGCGCGGCCGCGTCCGTGCCGGGGCCCGCGAGCACCCCACCGAAATCGAGCACCAGTCCACGCATCGCCCCACCCTAGTTCGCGCGCACCGGTCAGGCGATGCAACGACCCGAACGACACGGCGACACCGGCGACACGGCGCCCCGGCGACACGGATGTGGCACCATGACCGGCGGCTCCGTCCTCTCCCGGGGTCTACGCACCCGCCGTCGGCCGTTCCGCGCCGGCGGCGTCCCTCGGAACCGGGAGAATCGATGACCCCTCAGCACGACGCCCACTACGTCCGACGCATCGCTCCGTTCGAGCCGCCGGTGCAGCGGTGCTGTCCGGCCGGACCACACCGCCGGCACACGAGGCGGCGCCTCACCCCGCACGACGGCCGTTCGATGCATGTGAAGGCCGTGCCGCCGATCGGGCGGCCACTGCCGGAGGTCGATCCGGCGGCACGCCGATTCGCCGACCTCGCGGCTCGGTTGATCCTCGAAGTGGCCGACCGGCGCCGTCCCGAGCCCCAGCTCGCTGCCGTGCTCCATCCGTCGCTGCATGCGACCGTTGCCGTCGGCGCGAAGACGAGCGATCCGGGGACGGCGGTGCTCCTGCGGACCCGGCTGCGTGCGGTGGACGCCGACACCGCCGAGTTGTTCGGTTCCTACGGCCGCGGCCATCGCGTGTTCGCGCTGGCCGGCCGCATCTCGCGCCACCCCGTCTCACGCCGGACGCCGCACGGATGGCTGCTCACCACGGTGTGGCTGGGCTGACCGTGCGTCCGGGCCGGCAACCTCCGGCCCGGACGCATCGTCAGCGGCGGCGCTGCGCCTTGGACTGCTTGCGTGCCGCCTCCCGGCGTTGCCGACGGGTGCCCGTCGTTCCGGGTGCGGACGCGGCCGGCGACGACGTCGCGGGACTGCGCCGAACCTGGGCACTGCCGTCCTCGGCCGGCCCGGTGTAGGTGAGACTGCGGTCGTCGTCCTCGTCGAGGCCCTTCGCACGCAGCGTCGCCGGGGCGGGCGCGGGTGCCGGAGCCGGCGCGGGGGCCGCCGGGGCGGGAGCCGGCTTCGTCAGGGTGGGGGCGGCCTGCGCGGTGGCCGCCGCGGACGCGGCGGTGACGCCGCCGCCCGGGCCCGGCTGCGCCTGCGCGGCTTCGACCTGCAGGTTGAACAGGAATCCGACGGACTCCTCCTTCAGGCCCTCGAGCATCCCGACGAACATGTCGTAGCCCTCGCGCTGGTACTCCACGAGCGGGTCGCGCTGGGCCATCGCCCGCAGGCCGATGCCCTCCTTGAGGTAGTCCATCTCGTAGAGGTGTTCGCGCCACTTGCGGTCGAGCACCGAGAGCAGGACCCGACGCTCGAGCTCGCGCATGCCGCCCTCACCGGCGATGGCGTCGATCTCCGCCTCACGGCGGGCGTACGCGGCGTGCGCGTCCTTCAGCAACGCCTCGCGCAGTTCCTCCCGGCTGAGATCCGCGGGTTCGCCGTCCGCGGAGGTGGCGAGCTCCTTGTGATCGAGGCCCACCGGGTAGAGGGTTCGCAGGGCCGTCCACAGCTGCTCGAGGTCCCAGTCCTCGACGTAGCCCTCTGCGGTGGCGCCGTCCACGTAGGCGGTGACCACATCCGTGATCATGTGCTCGACCTGGCCTTCGAGGTCCTCCCCGCGCAGGATGCGGCGACGCTCGTCGTAGATGACGGTGCGCTGCTGGTTCATCACCTCGTCGTACTTCAGGACGTTCTTGCGGATCTCGAAGTTCTGCTGCTCGACCTGGGTCTGGGCGCTCTTGATGGCCTTCGAGACCATCTTCGCCTCGATCGGCACGTCGTCCGGCAGGTTCAAGCGCGTCATGATCGATTCGAGTGCCGCGCCGTTGAAACGGCGCATCAACTCGTCACCGAGCGAGAGGTAGAAGCGCGACTCACCCGGGTCGCCCTGCCGGCCGGAGCGGCCGCGCAGCTGGTTGTCGATCCGGCGGGACTCGTGCCGCTCGGTGCCGAGGACGTACAGGCCGCCCGCGTCCCTGACCTTGTCGGCGTCGGCCTTGACCTCGGCGTTGATCCGCTCGATCGCCTCGTCCCAGGCCGCCTCGTACTCCTCGGGCGTGTGGACCGGGTCGAGACCCCGCTTGCGCAGCTCCACGTCGGCGAGGATGTCGGGGTTGCCGCCGAGCACGATGTCGGTACCGCGGCCGGCCATGTTGGTCGCGACGGTCACCGCGCCGGACCGCCCGGCCTCGGCGATGATCGTCGCCTCCTGCTCGTGGAACTTGGCGTTGAGCACGTTGTGCGGAATGCCGCGCTTGGTGAACTGCGCGGACAGGTATTCGGAGCGTTCGACGCTGGTGGTGCCGATCAGGACCGGCTGCCCCTTGGCATGCCGCTCGGCGACGTCGTCGACGACGGCCGCGAACTTCGCCGTCTCCGTCTTGTAGATCAGGTCGCCCTGGTCCGCGCGGACCATCGGCTTGTTGGTCGGGATCGGGATCACCCCGAGCTCGTAGATCTGGTGCAGCTCCGCGGCCTCGGTCTCGGCGGTGCCCGTCATGCCGGAGAGCTTGTCGTAGAGGCGGAAGTAGTTCTGCAGCGTGATCGTGGCGAGCGTCTGGTTCTCCGCCTTGATCTCGACCCGTTCCTTGGCCTCGATGGCCTGGTGCATGCCCTCGTTGTAGCGACGTCCGACGAGGATGCGGCCGGTGAACTCGTCGACGATGATCACCTCGCCGTCCCGGACGATGTAGTCCTTGTCGCGCTGGTACAGCTCCTTGGCCTTGATCGCGTTGTTGAGGTAGCTCACCAGCGGCGAATTGGCCGCCTCGTACAGGTTGTCGATGCCGAGCTGGTCCTCGACCAGCTCGACCCCCGCTTCGTGCACGCCGATGGTGCGCTTCTTGATGTCCACCTCGTAGTGGACGTCCTTCTTCAGCAGCGGCGCGATCCGCGCGAACTCGGCGTACCACTTGCTCGACGCGTCGGCCGGGCCGGAGATGATCAGCGGCGTCCGGGCCTCGTCGATGAGGATCGAGTCGACCTCGTCGACGATCGCGAAGTTGTGGCCGCGCTGCACGAGATCGTCGAGCGAGTGCGTCATGTTGTCGCGCAGGTAGTCGAAGCCGAACTCGTTGTTGGTGCCGTAGGTGATGTCGGCGGCGTACGCGGTGCGCCGCTCGGCGGGCGTCAGACCGGACAGGATCACCGCCGTCTCGAGACCGAGGGACCGGTGCACCCGGCCCATCCACTCGGAGTCGCGCTTGGCGAGGTAGTCGTTGACCGTCACCACGTGCACGCCCTCGTCGGCGATGGCGTTGAGGTAGGCCGGCAGCACACAGGTCAGGGTCTTGCCCTCACCGGTCTTCATCTCGGCGATGTTGCCGAAGTGTAGCGCCGCGCCGCCCATGATCTGAACGGGGTAGTGCTTCTGGCCCAGCACTCGCCACGACGCCTCGCGCGCTGTGGCGAACGCCTCGGGCAGCAACTCGTCGAGGGTCTCACCCGCCTGGTAGCGACGACGGAACTCGTCCGTCTTGGCCCGCAACTGCTCGTCGGTCAGGGACTCGAACTCGGGTGAGAGGGAATCGACGTGGTCGGCGATGTGCTTGAGCCGCTTGACCATGCGACCTTCACCGACTCTGAGCAGCTTCGACAGCGACAGCACGGGCGTGTTCGTCCTCAATCTCGGGTACAGCACGGACAACGAAAATCCGGCCGAGGCCTGTATCGACCCCGGCCGGATTCCATGGTAGGCGGTCTTTCGACGAGGTGACCACGGGCGACCGATCGGCGGGGTGGCACGCACGGTGCCGCCGCCGGGCGGCGCAGTCGTCACACGAGCCGGATCAACCCGTAGTCGAACGCGTGCCGGCGGTAGACGACGGACGGGCTGTCGGTCTCCTTGTCGTGGAACAGGTAGAAGTCGTGACCGACCAGCTCCATCTCGTACAGCGCGTCGTCGACGGTCATCGGCTCGGCGGTGTGTTCCTTCGTTCGCACGATCCGGCCCGGCCCGGACGGCTCGGGCTCGTACTGGTCCAGCGAGATCTCCGGCGATATCCCGAGCGAGTCGTCCCTGGCGAGTTCAGCCGTGGCCTCGGCCACCGAGACAGGGGTCTTCTCCCCGTGGTGTACCTTGCGGCGGTCCTTCGTGCGGCGCAGTCGCGCCTCGAGCTTGTCCGTCACGGACTCGAAGGCAGCGTAGAAGCTGTCCGCGGATGCCTCCGCACGCACCACCGGCCCCTTGGCCCGAGCGGTGATCTCGACTCGCTGGCAACTCTTCAGTTGCCGGCGGTTGCGCTCGTGCTGCAACTCGACGTCGAACAGGAAGATCGTCGGGTCGAAACGTTCGAGCCGAGCGAGCTTCTCGGACACGTAGACCCGGAAGTGATCCGGGACCTCGACGTTGCGCCCCTTGACGACGACGTCGGCGCGGGGACCGTTGGACTCCGCAGTACCGGCTTCGGTCTCTGGAGCGGGAACCTTGGACTTCGAAGGGATCGTCACTCGTACCTCCCGAGTACGGCCGGCGCAGCTCGCGCGCCGGCATGATCGACGAGCGCGAGATGCGCTCCGCCCGACACGACGGCTGAAGGGCGTTTTGCGCCCGCTACCTGTGTTTTCGGGTCTGAGGGCGACGGTAGTACGGAACGGCGGGGAGTGCCACCGTTCCGCTCAATTTCACGCCGTCGTCACCTGGTGGCGGGACCGATGTCCCCACCTTTCCCGGCTCCCCGGCCTGCGGCCCCGAGGCCCTCCGGCTCTCAGGCGCTCCGGCTCTCAGACCCTCCGGCTCTCATGCGGCGGCGATCACCAGCACCCCGCACGGGCGATGGCCCGCCGCCCGCAGAACCCGCACCGATTCCGTGGCGGTGGCGCCGGTCGTGACGACGTCGTCGACGAGCAGCACCTCCGCTCCGGGAGGCGGGCCCGCCGTCCGCACCCGCACCCGCCCGGCCAGATTGCGCTGCCGCTGCGCAGCCGACAACCCCACCGAATCGCGGACACCACGTCCGGTGACGAGAAGGCCGCAGACCTCGAGGCGCCGGTCGTGTCCGGCGGCCGCCCGCACCGCACGCGTCACCGGGTCGCCCCCGCGAGAGCGTGCCGCCCGGGTTCGCGTCGGGGCGGGCACCACGACGAGAGGCCCGGCGGGCAGCTCCCCCCAGCGCCGCAGCCGTGACACGGCGGTGGCCAGCGCGAGGCCGAGCGGACCGGCCAGGTCGCGCCGGCCGTGTTCCTTGGCCGCGATCACGGCGCGGCGACGCGCACCGCCGTACGTCCCCAGCGCCCACACCGGAACGCCGGGATCGACGCGGGGCCGGACCCGGGCCGGCGCGTCCGCCAGGTCCCGGGCGCAGCGCCGGCACCAGCCGACGCCGGGGCGGCCGCAACCGCCGCACTCGACGGGCAGCACCAGATCCAGCAGCGACGTCAGCACCGCGACAGTGTGACCGCCGACCCCGACATCTCCCCGAGCCGTCAGCCCGGCAGGACGGGAACCGCCTGCAGCCCGGTCAGGCCGGGCACCTCCCGCCAGTACCGGTCGCCGGCCGGATCGGCGTTGTTCAGCTGGAACACCGCCCGCGAGTCGGCCACGAACTCCGAGGTCGTCGACGCCTCGACGGCGACGACCGGCGGGGTGAGGTTGCGGCTCGGCAGGGCGTCCATTCGCGAGCCGTCGACCGCGACCTGCACGACCGGGACGTCGGACGCGGCCCGTGCCACGACCACGGTGTCCGGCGTGCTCCAGTCCAGGGACAGGGCGGGGCTGCCGAGACCGATGGCGATCTCCCGGGGTGTCGTGAGGGAGAATTCCCCGTTCGATCTCTGCACGACCACCGCGACGTACACGCGTCCGTCGACGATCATCGCCGCGCGCACGCCGTCGCGGGAGAGCCGCAGATCGCTGATCGTGTTGCCCACCGCCCGCACGGCTCCGGCGTCGACGGGCAGGACCGTGATCCGGCCGGTGCCCGGCTCACGCACCGCACGCACCACGTTCGTGCCGTTGACCACGGACCACACGGAATTGTCGTCGAGCGCCCACGTAGGCCGCGTGATCGAGTCGGCGTCGAGGGCGCGCGCCGCCGGGCCGTCGCGGTACGGACCGATCACCAACTCGGCGGCGGCTTCCGGACGTCCGGTGTCGGCGACGGCCGCCGCCAGTTCACCGTCGTGCGACAACGCCACGGAGCGCAGGTTCGTGGCGGTGCCGAAGGTCCCGGGTACCGGGGTGACCCCGGTCTCGGCGACGCTGACGAGCCCGCCACCGCGCAGGGCGTGGAGACCGATGGTGGCGCTCGAGGTGGCCAGCGGGTTCATCGACGCGACGTCCGCGGTGGTCCAGCCGTTCGGGAATCGCTCGTCGAGGGGCTGACCGTCCGCGAGCAGGACGTACGGGCCGGTGATCTCGGCGTTGGCGAGGGTCCAGATCACCTGGGCGGCGAGCAACTCGCGGCTCTCCTTGCTCAGGGGTCGCAGCCCCAGGAAGTCGATCCGGATACCACCGAGACCGACACCGACCTGGGTGGTGCGGCCGTCGGCCTTGGTGATCGGCCCCCGCACGGACACTCCCGAGCCGAGTTCCGTGCGCACGGCGGGTGCCAGGGCCGCTTTCGGCCCCTCGGTGAGCAGGTCGATCAGCTGGGCCGCAGTCTGGTCCTGGGTGGCGGCGATCCAGCGCGGGTCGGGGACGACCGTGCGCCCGGACGGGTCGACGAAGTACAGCGAACGCCGCTGGTAGCCGTTGAGGAACTGCGGGCGGTCCATGACCACACCCGGACCCATCTCGTCGATGCGCCATTCGCCGCCGCTGAGCACGAGGGTGATCTTGGTCTCGAACGGTCCTTCGTCGGGACGGTAGACCCCGCCTTCCTCCAGGTGGCCGACCCGGTTGGCGCGGATGACGTACGTCGCGCGATCGGCGCTGCGCGACTCCGGCAGCACGTCGACCTTGTCCACGATCGTGGCGCTGGCGGCGTCGTCCCACTCGGCCGACATGTCGGCGGTGAGGAACTGCCGGGCGGCGAGGTGACGGTTGGCCGGGTCCGTGCTGGCGCGCAGGAAGTCCCGCAGGAGCAGATCCGGTTCCCGTCCCGGCGCCGGAGCCGGGACCGACGTGGTGGTGGGCTCGCGCGCGATGGTGCCCACCGCCTGGGGCGACGACGAGTCCGGCAGGCTGGCACAGCCGGACACGGCGAGGACCAGGCCCGTCAGCACCGCGAGCAGCGTCCTCGCGCCCCTCATGGGGTGGCCCCTTCGGGCGGGACCGGTACCACTGCCGGGTGCGCAGCCGTCGCGGAGTCCTCGCCGGCGTCGGCGTCCACGGACGCGTCCTCGTCCGCCGCACCCGGCAGCGGACGGCCCTGTACCGCGCGGACCGTGCTGGGGACCAGCGGCAGCGGACTGCGGCCGACCTTGCGTCCCCGTTGTCGCGGCAGGGTGAGCCGGAAGCAGGATCCCAGGCCGGGTTCACCCCAGGCCTCGAGCTTGCCGTTGTGGAGGTTGGCGTCCTCGACACTGATCGCCAGGCCGAGCCCGGTTCCGCCGGACCGCCGCACCCGGGACGGGTCCGACCGCCAGAAGCGGTTGAAGACGAGCTTCTCCTCGCCGGGCCGCAGACCGACGCCCTGGTCCCGGACGATGAACGCGGCGGCGCTGTCGTCGGCGCGCAGGCGCAGCAGGATGGGCTTGCCCTCTCCGTGGTCGATGGCGTTGGCGAGCAGGTTGCGCAGGATGCGCTCGACGCGGCGCGGATCGACCTCGGCGTCGACGGGTTCACCCGGCAGGTCGACGATCAGCTCGGTGCCGCTCTCGCGGGCGAGGTGCCGGACGGTGGAGACCGCGGCGCGGGCACACATGCGCAGGTCGAGTTGCTCGGCGGCGAGTTCGGCGACGCCGGCGTCGTGGCGGCTGATCTCGAGCAGGTCGCCCAGCAGGCTCTCGAACCGGTCGAGCTCGGTGACGAGCAGCTCCGAGGCGCGTTTGAGGGACGGGTCGAGTTCGTCGCTGCCGTCGTGGATGAGATCGGCGGCCATCCGCACCGTCGTCAGCGGGGTACGCAGCTCGTGGCTGACGTCCGAGGTGAACCGCTTCTGCAGGTTGCCGAACTCCTCGAGCTGGGTGATCTGCCGCGACAGGCTCTCGGCCATCTCGTTGAAGGACATGGCCAGGCGCGCCATGTCGTCCTCGCCACGCACCGGCATGCGTTCCTTGAGCCGGCCGTCGGCGAACCGGACCGCGATGCGCGACGCCGAACGGATCGGCAGCACGACCTGGCGGGCGACGATCATCGAGATCGCGGCGAGCAGCACGAGCAGCACCCCGGCACCGACGAGCAGCGTGCCGCGCACCAGGGACAACGTGTTCTCCTCGCCCGCCAGCGGGAACACCAGGTACAGCTCGAGGGTGGAGATGTCCGACGCCGTCGGCGTGCCCACGATCAGCGCCGGGCCCGAATAACCGTCGGGATCCGACACCGTCGCGAACTGGTAGGCGATCTGGCCCTTCTGCACGAAGGCACGCAGGTTCTCGGGGATCTGGTCGGCGGGCCCGCTCGACGTCGGTGCGCGCGGACCGTCGCCCGGCACGATCAGCGCCGGGTCGAAGGTGCCCGCGACGCCGGTGTCCTCGCCCGCGTCGCTGCCGCGATTGGTCAGCGCCGCAACGGCTCCGTCGAGCCGGACCTGCAGCGAGCCGGAGTCGTCGGCGCCGGCGAGCTGGCCCTCGACGAGGGCGCGGGACCGCTCGACCTCCTCGGTGGCGGCGTTGATCTTCACCTCGAGCAGCCGTTCGGTGATCTGGCTGGTGAGGACGACACCGAGGACGAGCATCACGATCAGCGACAGCGACAGGGTCGAGACCACGACCCGCAGTTGCAGCGATCGCCGCCACGTGTGGGCGAGCCGGTTGCTCACCGCACGTGACCACCTCAGCAGCGGCAGAGTCCTCCTGGTGATCCGCCGCCGCAGTCGGTACCCACCGATCACGGCGGTCCGGCCTTGTAGCCGACGCCCCGCACCGTCAGCACCACCTCGGGGTTCTCGGGATCCTTCTCGACCTTCGCCCGCAGGCGCTGCACGTGGACGTTCACCAGGCGGGTGTCGGCCGCGTGCCGGTAACCCCACACCTGCTCGAGCAGCACCTCACGAGTGAACACCTGCCGCGGCTTGCGCGCGAGCGCCACCAGCAGATCGAACTCGAGCGGGGTGAGGGAGATCAGTTCGTCCCCGCGGGTGACCTTGTGGGCGGGAACGTCGATGGCGATGTCGCCGATGGAGAGCACCTCGGCCGGTTCCTGCTCGGTGCGACGGAGCCGCGCGCGCACCCGGGCCACGAGCTCCTTCGGCTTGAACGGCTTGACGATGTAGTCGTCGGCGCCGGATTCGAGTCCGAGCACCACGTCGACGGTGTCCGACTTGGCGGTGAGCATCACGATCGGCACGCCCGAGTCGGCGCGCAGCACCCGGCAGACGTCGATACCGTTCATGCCCGGGAGCATGAGGTCGAGCAGGACGAGGTCGGGCCGGATCTCCCGGACCGCGTTCAGCGCCTGCGAACCGTCTCCCACCACGAACGGCTCGAATCCCTCGCCCCGCAGGACGATCGTGAGCATCTCGGCGAGCGCGGTGTCGTCGTCGACAACCAGAATCCTCGGCTTCATGGCTTCTATCGTGTCACTCCTCGACCGTGGTGAAGCTGATTTGAGATGTCGGCGGCGAGTTGTCGCGGATCGGCATCGGGTCCGGCAACCCGCCACGGCGACATCCACTGTCGGCGTGCGAGGTCGTCGTACACCTGCCCGGTGCGGGCCTGCAGACCCGAGTCCCGTTCGTAGGCGTCCCGGTCGCGGGCCGTGTCGGCCGCGGCGCGGCTACGGGCCCGGCGAGCCGCCAGCTCGACCGGCACCCGCAGCAGCAGCTGCAGATCCGGCACGGGCAGCGCGAACCGCTCGAACTCGAGCTCGCGGACCCACTCCACCGCCGGTCCCGAGCCGTCCTCGTGGTGCCGGGCGGCGGTGTAGGCGGCATTGGACGCGACGTACCGATCGAGCAGGACGATGTCGTTGTCCGCCAGGAGTTTCCGCAACTCGTCGGCGGCGTCACGGCGGTCGAGGGCCCACAGCAGCGCCATCGCCTCGATGCTCGAGGCGGTGTCGCCGTGCCGGCCCCGCAACGCCTCGGCCCCGAGGTCGGCGTGCACCGAGGTCCCGTAACGCGGGAACGCACGCGTCGCGACGACGAATCCGGCTGCGCGCCAGGACTCGACGAGGCCGGCGGACAGTGTCCTCTTGCCGGCCCCGTCGAGCCCCTCCACGACGATCAACGCGCCCATCGGCGGGGTCCTGCGATTCCCGCGCTCAGTACCGGGAGTGCTC
>NZ_AJFC01000221.1:0-33896 GCF_000256505.1 Rhodococcus sp. P14
TGTCCTGCGATTCCCGCGCTCAGTACCGGTAGTGCTCGGGCTTGTACGGGCCTTCGACGTCGACCCCGATGTACTCGGCCTGGTCCTTGGACAGCTTGGTCAGCTCACCACCGAGGGCCTCGACGTGGATGCGGGCGACCTTCTCGTCCAGGTGCTTGGGCAGACGGTAGACCTCGTTGTCGTACTCGTCCGGCTTGGTCCACAGCTCGATCTGGGCGATCACCTGGTTGGCGAACGAGTTGCTCATCACGAACGACGGGTGACCCGTGGCGTTGCCGAGGTTCAGCAACCGGCCCTCGGACAGCACGATGATGGAATGCCCGTCTGCAAAGCGGAACTCGTCGACCTGCGCCTTGATGTTGATGCGGGTGACGTCCGTCGCCCGCTCGAGGCCGGCCATGTCGATCTCGTTGTCGAAGTGGCCGATGTTGCCCAGGATGGCCTGGTGCTTCATGCGACGCATGTGATCGAAGGTGATGATGTCCTTGTTGCCGGTCGCGGTGATCACGATGTCGGCCTGCTCGATGAAGCCCTCGACGGTGACGACGTCGAAGCCGTCCATCAGCGCCTGCAGTGCGTTGATGGGGTCGATCTCGGTGACCGACACCCGCGCACCCTGCCCGCGCAGCGCCTCCGCGCAACCCTTGCCGACGTCGCCGTAACCGCACACCAGGGCGGCCTTGCCGCCGATGAGGACGTCGGTGCCGCGGTTGATCCCGTCGAGCAGCGAGTGCCGGGTGCCGTACTTGTTGTCGAACTTGCTCTTGGTGACCGAGTCGTTGACGTTGATCGCGGGGAACGCCAGATCGCCGCCGGCCGAGAGCTGGTACAACCGCAGCACGCCGGTGGTGGTCTCCTCGGTGACGCCGCGAATCGACTCGGCGATCGCGGTCCACTTCTTGGCGTCCTGTGCGAGGGATTCGCGCAGCAGCGCCAGGAAGACCCGGTACTCGGCGGAGTCGTGGTCCTCGTCCACCGGCGGCACCACGCCCGCCTTCTCGAACTGCGCGCCCTTGAGCACCAGCATGGTGGCGTCGCCACCGTCGTCGAGGATCATGTTGGCCGGGCGCGGGGTGCCGTCGGCGGCGGCGGGCCAGGTGAGCATCTGCTCGGCCGCCCACCAGTACTCCTCGAGCGTCTCACCCTTCCATGCGAACACCGGTACGCCCTTCGGCTCCTCCGGGGTTCCGTGCGGGCCGACGACGACCGCGGCGGCGGCGTGGTCCTGGGTCGAGAAGATGTTGCACGAGGCCCAGCGCACCTCGGCGCCGAGGGCGACGAGCGTCTCGATCAGCACGGCCGTCTGCACCGTCATGTGCAGCGAGCCGGAGATCCGCGCACCCTTCAGCGGCAGCACCTCCGCGTACTCGCGGCGCAACGCCATCAGACCGGGCATCTCGTGCTCGGCCAGCCGGATCTCCTTGCGGCCGAATTCGGCGAGGGACAGATCGGCGACCTTGAAGTCGATCCCGTTCCGCTGGTCGGCCACGAGCTTGTTGTCGGACACGTGAGGATGCCTCTCCTGTTGGCAGTCGGTTCTGCCAACAGGCTATACAACTCGCTGTTCAGTCGCGCCGGGCGGAGCGATCGATGAACGGGCCGAGCAGCTCGGCCAGGTCCGCGGCGACGTCCCGGTCGGACTCGGGCGGCATGGAGATGTAGCTCATCGCGACGCGCACGATCGCCCGCCCCAGGATGCCCGCATCCGCCGCGGACGCCTGTACCCAGCTGCGCTGGAAGGTCTCCGAGAGCCGAGCGGAGGCCCGCTCGATGAGCGGCGCCGCGTCCGTGGTGATCAGCCGCAGCAGATCCGGCTTGGCCTCGCCGCGCAGCAGGGACTGGATCAGCGGGTCGGCACTGCTCTCGACGAAGAACGAGGTGAACCCCTCGACGAGGGCGGGGCGCGCCTGTCCCACGTGGGTGTAGATCGCGTCGTCGACGGCGTCGACGAACTGATCGACCAGGCGCAGTGCGTACGCCTGAGCGAGGCCCTGCCGCGACGAGAACTCGTTGTACAGGGTCTGCCGGCTCACGCCCGCACCCCGCGCGACGTCCGTCATGGTGATCGCGGACCAGTCACGGGCGGTGAGCAGGTCCCGCATGGCATCGAGCACCGAATTGCGCAGCAGCATCCGGCTGGCCTCGTGGAACGGTACGCGCTGCCGGTCTTCGGGTTCCCCGGCTCGCGGAGGCTCCCCGGCGGTGGCGGATTCGTGCACGATCGACATGCCGCGACGGTTTCACGCGGGGCCGATCCCGTCAACACGAGCGTCCGTCGCCGCCGGGCCGGTCCACGTCAGTCGACGGGGATGCCCGTCTCCGCCAACCGGGCGCGGAACAGCTGCGCCGGCCCGCCGGCGGCGCGCACCGTGACGGCCGGGTCGGACGCGGAGAGCCAGACCGCCTGCCCGGCCGCCAGCTGCAGGGTCCGCCCCTCGCATTCCACGCCGGCGGACCCGGAGGTGCACAGCAGGATCTGCGGACCGCACGGCGGCAGCGCGACGCCGTCCGGCGCCGCACCCGAGCCGGGGGCGAGATCGATCCGCGACAGGGCGAACTCCGGGGCAGGAGTCCGGTAGCGCACCTCCCCCGGGCCGGCCGGCTCGGGCTCGAGGATCGGCACGTCCACGGGCCGGAAATCGAGCACTCGCAGCAGCTCCGGCACGTCGACGTGTTTCGGCGTGAGTCCGCCGCGCAGCACGTTGTCCGAGTTGGCCATGATCTCGACGGCCATGCCGTGCAGGTACGCGTGCAGGTTCCCCGCTGCGAGGAACAGGCCCTGTCCCGGCTCGAGGGTGATCCGGTTGAGCAGGACCGCGGCGAGTACGCCCGCGTCGCCGGGATAGAACTCGGCGAGCTGCAGCACTGTCCGCACTTCCTCGGCGAACGGGGCTACGCCGTCGCCGTTGTGCGTCGCCAGGTAGGTCACGCAGCCGTCGAGTACCCGCGGCAGCAGGGCCGACAGCACCGACTGCGGGAGGGTGATCCAGATGGTGAACAGCGCCCGCAGGCCGTCGGAGTCGGGTTGCCCGGCGAGCAGCCCGACGTACGGATCGAGTTCGGGTACCTCGAGGGCGGCGAGCAGCTCGACGGTGCGGTGCGGATCCCGGAAGCCGGCGAGCGCCTCGAACCGGGTGAGGGCGACGACGAGCTCGGGCTTGTGGCTCGCATCGCGGTAGTTCCGCACCGGCGACTCCAGGGGCAGGCCCGCGGCCTCTTCCCGGGCGAAGCCCTCGGCAGCCTGTTCGGCACTCGGATGCGCCTGCAGCGACAGTGGTTCCTCGGCGGCGAGCAACTTGAGCAGGAACGGCAGCCGCGGCCCGAACCGGCTCAGTGTCGCCGGCCCGAGATGCCCACCCGGGTCGGCCTCGAGGACATCGAGCAGGGAGGTGCCCCCACCCGGGCCGTCACCGTTGGTGCTCACCACCCGCGCCGGGTCTGCGGGGTGCGCACCCAGCCACAGTTCCGCCTCCGGATGAGCGGACGGCACCGTCCGGCCGCACAGTGCCGCGATCGCGGTGCGCGAACCCCAGGCATACGAACGCAGCGCACCTTCGAGTCGGAGCACTACCGACCACCGACCAACCGCAGATAGGCAGCGGCCATCTCGAATCGCACGGCCAGCACCGCCACCTGCTCCGGCACCGACGGCACCGCTTTCGCCTCGAACTCCCCCACCACCGATACCAACTCCATGTCCGGCAGCGCTGCCGCGCGCCGCTCCGCCTGCCGCCGATCTTCCTCCACACTCACCACGAACACCCGCGCCGGGGGTGCGGGCACCGGCCCGTCGAGCTGTTCGTCGTGGAAGAACGGATCGTACGACTCCCCACCCGCCGGGGGTATCGCGACGAGCCGGTCCCGTGCGGCGAGAACGTCCGGCAACGCCGCCGCCGCGGCGATCACGCCGGCCACCTGCAGCAGGGACTCCCCCGCGTGCCGGGCCAGCGCGGCCGTCACCGCCGAGTCACCCGCCAGGGCGACCCGCCGGGACTGGATGCGGGCGGCGAGCGCCTTCGCCGGGTTCCGGAACACCTCACTGCCAGGCTGGTCGCGGCCGGCTTCGCCGTCGGCCGAGTCGGCGAGATCGGCCAGCGGGGGAACCGCGCCTGCCGTGCGGGTGGCCTCCATCGCCGCCACCACCGCGAGGAACACCGCCAGGTGCCGTAGGAGCGAGTACGCCACCGGCACCCGGATCCGCGGCGGCAGCAGCATCGCCCGGCCCGCCGCCGCCGCCCGGATCGGTCCCTCGTCCGGGGCGTCGACGACCACCTCGGCGCCGCGCCGCAGGGCCGCGGCGACCGATTCGACGAGCTGGGGGTCGCCGGCGTCGTCACCGGCCACGACGACGACGTCGAGCGGGCCGACCCAGGGCGGGGTGACGGGGGCCGTGACCAGCGGCACGGCCGAGCGCGCCGCGAGCATCGCGACGACCAGCTCGCCCGCGCGGGCCGCGCGCGCGTCGCCGCACACGAGCACCACGCTGCGCGGGTGCAGGCCGTGCAGGCGATCGAGGATCTGCTCGTCGACGGCCGCGGCGGTGGCGCGGATCTGTGCCCCGCCGAGCGCGGCGAATCGCAGGATCCCGTCGACGTCGGCGTCGATCAGGGCACCGGTGTCGTCCAAGTCGAGGATCGAAGAGGGAGCCGTCATGGCTGCGCCACCGTCCTTCCGACTCGCACCGACCCGGGACCGCGCCCCGGGATCTCGATTATCCCCGCCACGGATAATTCCGTCACGCGCGCACGATGGCCAGGATTTCCCTCACCAGCGCGTCGACCTGCTCGGCCGTGCGGGCCTCGACGTTGAGCCGCAGCAGGGGCTCGGTGTTGGAGGCCCGCAGGTTGAACCAGGCACCGTCGGTGAGATCGACGGTCACGCCGTCGAGCCGGTCGACGGCTTCGGCACGGTCGCCGAAGGCCTCGAGCACGGCGGCGGTGCGCTCCGTGGCGTCGTCGACGGTGGAGTTGATCTCCCCGGACGCGGCGTACCGGTCGTATTCGCGCATCAGCTCGGACAGGGGCCGGTCCTGGCCACCGAGCGCGGCGAGCACGTGCAGGGCCGCGAGCATGCCCGAGTCCGCGCCCCAGAAGTCGCGGAAGTAGTAGTGCGCCGAGTGCTCGCCGCCGAACACGGCCCCCGTCTCGGCCATCTGCTGCTTGATGAACGAGTGCCCGACGCGGGTGCGGACGGGCTTGCCCCCGAGCTCGGTGACCAGCTCCGGCACCGCGCGGGACGTGATGAGATTGTGGATGATCGTCGATCCGGGTTCCTTCGCGAGTTCGCGCGAGGCCACCAGCGCGGTGACCGCCGACGGCGTGACCGGCTCACCACGCTCGTCGACGACGAAGCAGCGGTCGGCGTCACCGTCGAACGCGAGGCCGAGGTCGGCCCCCGAGTCGCGCACCAGCTTCTGCAGGTCCACCAGGTTGGCGGGATCGAGCGGATTGGCCTCGTGGTTGGGGAAGGTTCCGTCGAGTTCGAAGTACAGCGGCACGAGGTCGATCGGGAGCGCGCCGAACACCGCGGGCACCGTGTGCCCGCCCATGCCGTTGCCGGCGTCGACGGCGACCTTCAGCGGGCGCATCGCGGACAGGTCCACCAGGGAGCGGACGAACGCGGCGTAGTCGGCCAGCACGTCCCGCTCGGTGACGGCGCCGGGGGCTCCGTCGAAGTCCGGGACGCCGGCGACGAGTTCGGCCGCGATGGTGGCGAGCCCGGTCTCCTGTCCGACCGGCTTGGCCCCGGCCCGGCACAGCTTGATGCCGTTGTAGCGCGCCGGGTTGTGGCTCGCGGTGAACATGGCGCCCGGAGCCTCGAGGATCCCGGACGCGAAGTACAGCTGGTCGGTGGAGGCCAGGCCGATGTGGACGACGTCGAGCCCCTGGGCGGTGACGCCGGCGGCGAAGGCCTGGGACAGCTCCGGGGACGAGGCGCGCATGTCGTGCCCGATCACGATGCGGGTGGCGCCGCCGTCACGCATCAGGCGGGCGAAGGAGGCTCCGACGTCCCGGACGAATCCGGCGTCGAGCTGTTCTCCCACCAGGCCACGCACGTCGTACGCCTTGACCACGGCGGACACGGACTCGGCAGTTCTCGCCACTGTTGCTGCTCCTGATCGTCGACTGGCGCCGCCGCCTCCGCGGCGGGGCACGGTCAGCCTAGTGCGCGACGATCAGGACGTGGGATCGGGCAACACGCGCAGATGACCACGCCGGCCGGTGCGGGCGGTAGGGGGTGCGGCCAGCGCCGGGGGGACACCGGAATCGGTGTCGTCGGAGTCGGTGCGGCCCCGCTCGCCGAGCCCGGCTTCGCGTACCGCCTCGGCCAGGGCGGTCAGGTCGTCCTCGTCCGGGGTACCGGCGGTGAAGGCACCTTCGTACCGGACCAGTTCCCACCCCTTCGGTGCGGTGATCCGCGAGCCGTGCGATTCGCACAGATCCCACGAGTGGGGCTCGGCGACCGTCGCCAGGGGCCCGACGACTGCGGTGGAGTCCGAGTACACGTAGGTCAGCGTCGCAACAGCAGGGTTCTTGCACCCAGGCCGGCAGCATCGACGCAGTGATCTCACAGTCGGAGAGTAGCGCGCCGTGCGCTCCGGGACTATCCGGACACACCGGAGAACCGGGTACGGATTTGCGTGTCGTACTGTCCAGGCATGCCCCGATCGCGCCGTCCCAGACCCGTGACGTCCCGCTCGGTCGCGCGTCGCGGCCGTGGTGTGCGCGGCCCGCTGTTCCCGCACGAGGTGCCGGCGTGGCGCTCGCGCGCGGAGAAGTTCGATCTACTCGTGCTGGGGGCCTTCGCCCCGATCGACGCGCAGTGGCACGACCGGCTGACCAAACTCGACATCGCCGTCGACGAGGTGCCCAAGATCCGCGCCCTCGACCCGGACTCGGTGACCTGGCCGTCGGAGGTGGTCGCGGACGGCCCGGTGCCGTTGTCGCGGCTCGTCCCGGCGGGGATCGACCGGCGTGGCGCGGCGACGCGGGCCCGGATCGTGCTCTTCCGCCGCCCGCTCGAACTGCGGGCGAAGGATCCCGAGGATCTCACCGACCTGGTGCACGACGTCCTCGTACACCAGGTCGCGACGTACCTCGGCGTCGAGCCCGAGGTCGTCGACCCCGAACTCGGTGGCTTCGACGAGGACTGACGCCTCAGACGATGCCGCGCTTGAGGCGTCGCCGCTCGCGCTCCGACAGACCGCCCCAGATGCCGAAGCGTTCGTCGTTGGCCAGCGCGTATTCGAGACATTCGTCCCGGACCTCGCACCCCAAGCAGATCCGCTTCGCCTCCCGGGTCGATCCCCCCTTCTCGGGGAAGAACGCCTCGGGATCCGTCTGCGCGCACAACGCGCGTTCCTGCCACTGTTCGTCGACACCGTCGGACGGGTCGCCGAAACCATCGATCAGACTGAGCACGGGCCGCGCGGACGCGTCCCCCCCGATGCCGTCGATGTCCCGGACGTCCTCGCCTGCCGTGCCGATGCCTGCAGTGTCGATCCGAGAGCTCTCGAACCATTCGCGCTCGTCGGCCATCGTTCGCCTCCTCACCTGCAGCGCTGCAACTCTCGTCGAAACCGGCCCACTCCGCGCCATTCCGATCGAACATGCGTTCGAATACAGTTCACCCCAACCGATCTCGGCTCCGGTTCACTGGAAATGACACTTATGTGATTAGACACGTGGGGCGTGTCGCGGTCAAGCCGAGCGGTGCCGCTGCCTTACCATCCGGGGTTCTCCTCCGCGCCGCTGCGCACCTGCCGCCCGGGCGCGCAGGCACCCCGGCAGCTCTCGCGGCACACCGCCTACGCTTGCCCTGTGAACGTGACTGTATTGGTCGGCGGCGTCGGAGGTGCGCGTTTTCTCACCGGCGTGCGCCGGCTCCTCGGCATCGAACCCGGCCGCGACCTCGACCCCGACGCCGCGCACCGGGTGACCGCGATCGTCAACATCGGCGACGACGTCTGGATGCACGGGCTGCGGATCTGCCCCGACCTGGACACGTGCATGTACACCCTCGGCGGCGGGATCGACGCCGAACGCGGATGGGGCCGGGCCGACGAGACCTGGCACGCGAAGGAGGAGCTGGCGGCGTACGGCGCCACCCCGGACTGGTTCGGCCTCGGCGATCGCGACATCGCGACCCACCTGCTGCGCACCCAGTTGCTGAGCGCCGGGTACCCGCTCTCGGCCGTGACCGAGGCGCTGTGCGACCGCTGGAAGCCCGGCGTCACCCTCCTCCCGGTCTCCGACGACCGCAGCGAGACCCACGTCGTCATCACCGATCCGGTCGACGGCGAGCAGCGCGCCGTGCACTTCGAAGAATGGTGGGTCCGGCACCGCGCCCAGGTTCCCACGCACAGCTTCGCGCACATCGGCGCCGAGAAGGCCGCCCCCGCCCCGGGCGTGCTCGCGGCGATCGAATCGGCGGATGCGGTGATCCTCGCTCCCTCCAACCCGGTGGTCAGCATCGGCGCGATCCTCGCGATCCCGGGACTGCGCGGCGCGCTGCGCACCACGTCCGCGCGGATCGTCGGCCTGTCGCCGGTGATCGACGGAAAACCGTTGCGCGGCATGGCCGACGCCTGCCTCGGCGTGATCGGAGTCGAGACCACCGCTCAGGGGGTGGGACGGCACTACGGGGCCCGCAGCGGCGCCGGCCTGCTCGACGGCTGGCTGATCCACTCCACCGACACCGCCGACGTGCCCGGCGTCGAGGTGCGCAGCGTGCCGCTGCTCATGACCGATCCCGACGCGACAGCCGAAATGGCTCGCGCCGCACTCGAACTGGCAGGAGTGACGCTGTGACTACGCCCTCCGACACGGCCGTCGGCACCGCCGCCGGAGTGCGCGACCACTCCCCCGGGCGGCCGATCGAGATCCGCCCGGTGCCGGGCCTGCCCGAGTTCCGGCCCGGCGACGACCTCGCCGCCGCACTGGCCGACGCCGCCCCCTGGCTCGCCGACGGGGACGTCCTCGTCGTCACCAGCAAGATCTTCTCCAAGGTCGAGGGCCGCATCGTGGACTCCCCCACCGACCCCGACGCCCGCGACGCGCTCCGGCGCCGCCTCGTCGACCAGGAGGCGGTGCGCGTGCTCGCGCGCAAGGGACGCACCCTGATCACCGAGAACCGGCTCGGGATCGTGCAGGCCGCCTCCGGGATCGACGGCTCGAACGTCGCCGCCTCCGAACTCGCCCTGCTGCCCGAGGATCCGGATGCGAGCGCCGCGGCACTGCGCGAGCGTCTGCGGACACTGCTCGGCGTGAGCGTCGCGGTGGTCGTCACCGACACGATGGGCCGGGCCTGGCGCGTCGGCCAGACCGACGCGGCGATCGGGGCGGCCGGTATCCCGGTCCTGCACGAGTACGCGGGATCTCGTGACGGACAGGGCAACGAACTGTTCGTCACCTCCGTGGCCGTCGCCGACGAGATCGCGGCCGCGGGCGACCTCGTCAAGGGCAAGCTGGGCGGGGTTCCGGTCGCGGTGATCCGTGGCCTCGACCTGCCCGACAACGGTTCCACCGCCCAGCAACTCATCCGCCGCGGCGAGGACGACCTGTTCTGGCTCGGCACCGCCGAGGCACTCGAGTCCGGCCGCCGCGAGGCGCTGTTGCTGCGCCGGTCGGTGCGGGAATTCTCCTCGGAACCGGTCGATCCCGAAGACCTGCGCGAGGCCGTCGCCGAGGCCCTCACCGCTCCGGCGCCGCACCACACCCACCCGGTGCGGTTCGTCTGGGTCCGCACCGAGCAGGTGCGCCGCCGGCTGCTCGACCGCATGCGCGAGCGTTGGGCCGCCGATCTCGCCGGCGACGGGCTCGCCCCGGCGGCGATCGACCGACGGGTGGGCCGCGGTGCCATCCTCTACGACGCGCCCGAGGTGGTGATCCCGTTCTGGGTTCCCGACGGCGCCCACCGCTACCCCGACGCCCGGCGTACCGCCGCCGAGGCCACGATGTTCACCGTCGCCGCCGGCGCCGCCGTACAGGGGCTGCTGGTCTCGCTCGCCGTCCGCGGGCTCGGCAGCTGCTGGATCGGGTCGACGATCTTCGCCCCGGACGTCGTGCGGCGTGAACTCGGCCTGCCCGCGGACTGGTCGCCGCTCGGCGCGATCGCGGTCGGACATCCCCTCGAGCCGGCGACGCCGCGCGTCGCCCCCGCGGCCGGCGACCTGCTGCTGGAGCTGTGAGGTGAGCGCGTCCACACTGCACGCCTCGGCCGTCGACCGGCTGCGGGCCTGGCGGACCGATTCGGCGGACGCGGAGTCGCTGCGGCACACCATGTTGGCGTTTCTCGACGCCGCACCCGAGGGATGTCTGCGCCGGCACGTTCCCGGCCACGTCACCGCGTCGTCGCTCGTGCTCGATGCCGACCGTCGGCACGTGCTGCTCACCCTCCATCCCCGGGTGGGACGGTGGATCCAGCTCGGCGGGCACTGCGAGGAATCCGACGAGACGGTCGTCGACGCGGCGCTGAGGGAGGCGACCGAGGAGTCCGGAATCGAGGATCTGACCATCGATCCGGAACTGCTCTCGGCGCACACCCACCCGATCACCTGCTCGCTCGGTCGCCCGACCCGGCATCTCGACCTGCGGTTCCTCGTCGTCGCGCCACCGGGGGCCGTACCCGTCCGGAGCACGGAATCGACGGACCTGCGGTGGTGGCCCGTCGATGCGCTACCGCCCGAGGCCGAGCACGACACCCTCGGGCACCTGCTCGGCCTCGCCGGCGCACGCGTCCGGGCGGCCGGCTAGACCGGCTGCAACGTGGGGCGTTTCGGCGCGATACCGTCCCCGGAGGACGTGCCGCGCAGACGCCGCCCGACCCAGGGAATCAGGAACTCCCGCGCCCACCGGCGGTCCTCGGCCCGCTTCGCCGCGGACACCACCGGCGCGGCCTCGAACTCGGTCGGAGTGAGCGTGTGTGCCGCACCGAGGAGATCGAGCACGCGGATCGCCATGTTCCGGTGGCCGGCCGACGACATGTGGAGCCGGTCGAAATCCCACATCCGCAGGTCGCGGTACTCCGCGAAACGCCAGAAGTCGACGATCGTCGCGCCGTGCCGGTCGGCGATCTCCCGGACGAGCTCGTTGTAGACGGCCCAGCGTCCGCGCAGGATCCGGAACACCGGCGCCCAGCTGCCGTCGTAGGCCGTCCACACGAGCACCCGGGCACCCGTCGCGGCGAGCTTGCCGATCGCCTCGTCGTACTCGGCGGCCAGCGCGTCGAGATCGAGCTTGGGGCGCATGAGGTTGTTGCCGCCGGCATAGATCGTCACCAGGTCGGGCCGCATCGCCACTGCCACGTCGAGCTGCTGGTCGAGGATCGGGCGCAGCAGTCGTCCGCGCACGGCGAGATTGGCGTATCCGAATTCCGGATTGTCGCGGGCGAGTTCCTCGGCGACGAGATCCGCCCAGCCCCGCAACCCGTTGGGCCGGGCCGGATCCGGGTCCCCGACGCCTTCGGTGAACGAATCCCCCAGTGCCACATATCGTTCGAACTTCATCGCAGATCCCCCGCGCTATACGTCGGTGCTGAAACGGATCCCGCCGTCGGGAATCTGCACCCCGGGCCAGACCCGGGCGCCGCGCAGCAGCTCGCAGCGCGCCCCGATGTCGGCGCCGTCGCCGATGACGCCGTCGCGGATCAGGGCGCGGGGGCCGACGCGGACGCCGAATCCGATGATGGACCGCTCGATCACCGCACCGGCCTCGACCCGCGCGCCGTCGAAGATCACCGCACCGTCCAGACGTGCGCCGGCGCCGATCTCGGCGCCGCGGCCGACGACCGTGCCCCCGATCAGCAGGGCGCCGGGCGCGACGGAGGCACCGGGATGGACGAGCGATTCGCCGCGCTGGCCACCCAGGGCGGGCGACGGCGCGATGCCGCGCACCAGGTCGGCCGAGCCGCGGACGAAGTCCTCCGGCGTGCCCATGTCCCGCCAGTAGGCCGCATCGACGTGCCCGTACACCCGCCTGCCCTCCGCCAGCAGGGACGGGAAGACCTCACGTTCGACGGACACCGGACGACCCTCGGGGATCGACTCGATGATCTCGCGCTTGAAGACGTAACAGCCGGCGTTGATCTGGTCCGTCGGCGGATCCTGCGTCTTCTCCAGGAACGCGGTCACCCGGCCTTCCTCGTCGGTGGGCACGCACCCGAACGCGCGCGGGTCGCCGACACGCACCAGGTGCAGGGTCACGTCGGCGTCGGTGCGCAGGTGTGTGTCGAGCACCGCGCCGAGGTCCGTTCCCCCGAGAACGTCACCGTTGAAGACCATGACGTTGTCGGCCCGCAACCGGGGCAGGACGTTGCGGATGCCGCCGCCGGTGCCCAGCGGCTCGGCCTCGGTGACGTACTCGATCTCGAGTCCCAGTTCCGAGCCGTCACCGAAGTAGTCCTCGAAGACCTCCGCCTTGAACGAGGTACCGAGCACCACGTGCTTGATGCCGGCCGCGCGGATACGGGTGAGCAGATGCGTCAGGAACGGCACGCCGGCGGTGGGCAGCATCGGCTTCGGCGCGGACAGCGTCAGCGGCCGCAGCCGGGTTCCCTGCCCGCCCACCAGGATCACCGCATCGGTGTGCGGCGCAGCATCGTTCGTCATCGTGTCCCCTGTTCCGTGGTGTTACCCGCCTCGGCCGTCCGCGCCCGTTCGCGCGCCGCCGCGGCCACCGACATCCTCGACCGGGCGGCGAGCCCGACCCGCAGCGTCCATCGCAGCGGCGCCTGCCACCGATGCGGGTGCCGGTCCGCCTGGAACCGGTAGGCGCTCTCGTGGTGGGCCGGCAGCATGAGCTCCGGATGCCGGCCGGCAGCGTGCCCTTTCGCGTGCGTGACCTCCGCCGAGGGCACGTACACGTTGAGCCAGCCCGCCCGGCCGAACCGGTCGCCGAGATCGACATCCTCCATGTACATGAAATAGCGCGAGTCGAAGCCGTCGACCGCATCGAACGCCGCCCGCCGCACCAGCAGGCACGAGCCGGACAACCACCCCACCGCCCGTTCCGACACGGTCTCGTTCTCCTGCCGGTACCGCCGCGTCCACGGGTTCTTCGGCCACACCGTGCCGAGCAACGCGTGCCCCGCGCCGGAGACCAGCCCGGGCACCGATCGCGCCGACGGATAGACGGTGCCGTCGGGCTCGTGGATCAGCGGGCCCAGGGACGCGGCCCGCGGCCAGCGACGCGCCCCCTCGAGCAGCCGGTCCAGCGACCCGGGTCCCCAGCGCACGTCGGGATTGGCGACGACGACGAACTCCTCCGCCGGGTCGACCTCCGCGACGGCCCGGTTCACGGCACCGCCGTAGCCGATGTTGCCGCCGGTGTGCAGCAGCCGCACGTTCGGGTGCCGCGCCGCGGCCTCTTCCGGAGAGCCGTCGGTGGACCCGTTGTCCGCCAGGATCACCCGGGTGGGCAGGTTCGTCGCGCCGGTCAGCGAGGTCAGGAAGTGCTCCAGATGCTCACCGGGCGAGTAGGTCACCGTCACCACGGTCAGCGTCGAACTCACGCCGTCACCTTAGCCGCCGGCCTCGGCCGCGCCGAATCACGCCCGGGTCCGCAGTGCGCCGATCGCGGCCCGCAGTGCCGGCCGCCACGGCCGGAGCGGCGTCAGCCCGGCCGCGGCCCATGCGCTGCCGTCGAGGACGGAGTACGCCGGACGAGGCGCGGGGCGCACGAACTCGTCGCTGCCGCACGGCTGCACCCGGCCCGGGTCGGCACCCGCCTCGGCGAACACCGCACGAGCGAGGTCGAACCAGCTGGCCTCCCCGGAGTTCGTCGCGTGCAGGACCCCGCCGGGCACCGCACCCGCGCGGGCGGCGAGTTCGAGGATCCCGTCGGCGAGATCGGCGGCGTAGGTGGGGCAGCCCACCTGGTCGTCGACGACGCGCACCGTGTCGCGTTCGCGTTCGAGCCGGAGCATGGTGGCGACGAAGTCGTTGCCGTCACCGGTGTAGAGCCACGCGGTGCGCACCACGTGGGCGCTCGGCAGCCGGTCGAGCACCGCCCGCTCCCCGGCGAGCTTGGTCCGCCCGTAGACGGTGCGCGGCCCGGTCGGATCGCCGACCCGGTACGGGCGGTTCCCGTCGCCGGCGAACACGTAGTCGGTGGACACGTGGATCAGGTGGGCGCCGGCTGCGGCGCACGCGGCGGCCAGGTTGGCCGGGCCGTGCTCGTTGACCGCGGCGGCGTCCTCGGGATGCGTCTCGGCCGCGTCGACCGCGGTGTAGGCGGCGCAGTTGAGCACGACGGCGCCGGGCTCGACGAGCGCGGCGACCGCGCCGGGATCGGTGATGTCCGCCTCCTCCGACCCGGCGCCCCGGATCCGGAGGCCGGCCGCGGCGCCGCGGGCGAGCAGGTGACGGCCCAGTTGTCCGCGGGCTCCGGTGACGAGAACGGTCTGCACGGGCACGAGTGTGGCATGCCCCGGCGGCTGTCACCCGGTACGAGCCGGGCACGCCGCGGCGGGTGCCACAAGGGCCGCCGTCACGGCAGTAGCCTGGGTGCGACCCCGACGCCCGACGAGAGGACCGCCAGGTGCCGCCAGAACCGCCCACACGCCGAGCTCCGGCGCGCGACGCGGGGGGAGGATCGGGGGTCCTGCGCGGGCGGCCGCTGCGGATCGCCGTCGCCGTCGCCGCGGCGCTCACCCTGGTCGCCACCGGCGTCGCGTGGCGCGGTATCGATTCGCTGCGTTCCTCCCTCGCCACCGTGGGTGGGCTCACCCTGGGCGACGGCCGGGACGGCGCCCTCGACATCCTCCTGGTGGGCACCGACAGCCGCACCGACGCCCACGGCAATCCGCTGTCCCAGCGCGAACTCGACGCGCTGCGGGCCGGCGAGGAGGTGGCGAACAACACCGACACGATCATCCTGATCCGGGTGCCGCTCGACGGCACCTCGGCGACCGCCATCTCGATCCCCCGCGACACCTACGTCGAGGTGCCCGACATCGGCATGTCGAAGATCAATGCCGCGTTCGGCGCCACCAAGGAGACCGAGCGGCTGCGA
The DNA here is from genome assembly GCF_000256505.1 of Rhodococcus sp. P14. Taxonomy (NCBI): domain Bacteria; kingdom Bacillati; phylum Actinomycetota; class Actinomycetes; order Mycobacteriales; family Nocardiaceae; genus Rhodococcus; species Rhodococcus sp. P14. The sequence continues at coordinate 15,012 of NZ_AJFC01000221.1, forward strand.
CTCGTCGAGGCGGGCGAGTCCGACGCGGCCGCCGAGAAGGCGGCCACGCAGGCAGGCCGGGAGGCGCTGGTCGAGTCGGTCGCCGACCTGACCGGCGTCACCGTCGACCACTATGCCGAGGTCGGTCTGCTCGGGTTCGTGCTGCTCACCGATGCCGTCGGCGGCGTCGACGTCTGCCTGAACAACGCGGTCGACGAGCCGCTGTCCGGGGCGAACTTCCCCGCCGGCGAGCAGACCCTCGACGGCGCGGACGCTCTGAGTTTCGTCCGGCAGCGCCACGACCTGCCGCGCGGGGACCTGGACCGGATCGTGCGGCAGCAGGTGTTCATGGCGTCGCTCGTGCAGAAGGTGCTCAGCGCGAAGACGCTGAGCAACCCGTCCAAGCTGAACCAGCTCAGCGCGGCCGTGCAGCGGTCGGTGGTCCTCGATTCCGACTGGGACATCCTCGATCTGGCCACCCGGATGCAGGACCTGGCCGGCGGCGCCGTGCAGTTCTCGACGATCCCCGTCCAGGACCTCAACGCGATGACCGACTACGGCGAATCCGTGGTGCAGGTGGATCCGGAGGAGGTGCGCAGCTTCGTCGCCGACCTCGTCGATCCGGGCGACGGCGGGTCGCAGGCCACGACGGATCCGGCACCGGACGTCGAGGCCGGCACGATCACGGTGGACGTCGCCAACGCCGGCGGCGTCGCCGGTCTGGCCTCCCGCGTGGCGGCCGCGCTCGTCGGTGACGGCTTCGTCGAGGGTGGTGTGGGCAACCACACCGGCCGCGCAGTGGACGAGTCGACGGTCTTCGCCGCCGACCCCCGGTCCGACCAGGCGCGTGCCGTCGCGGCGGCACTCGGCGGCCTGGCGACCGCCGCCGACCCGGCGCTCGACGCCGACACGGTGCGGGTGGTGCTCACCGAGGACTACACGGGTCCGGGCGCGGACGCGAGCGTCACCTCCGTGGCCTCCGGCTCGGAACTCGTGAGCGCCGGGGCCACCCCGACGTCCGTTCCGCCCGGCCCGCCGATCGATGCCGGCTCCACCGGCCCCCGCTGTGTGAACTGACGAACGAGGACACTGTGACCACGCTGACCGACACCCTGCTCGATCCGATCCTGGCCGCCGACCCGGCGGGCCCCCGCATCACGTGGTACGACGACGAATCCGGCGCCCGGATCGAGCTGTCCGCGGTCACCCTCGCGAACTGGGCCGCCAAGACGGCGAACATGGTGCGCGACGAGTTCGGCCTGCTGCCCGGCGGGCGGGTGGCCGTCCTGCTCCCGGCCCACTGGCAGAGCGCCGCGGTCCTGCTCGGCGCGTGGTGGGCCGGCGCCGAGGTGGTGCTCGAACCCGACGACGCGGATCTCGCGCTGGTCACCGCAGACCGTCTCGACGAGGTCGCGGACGCCGCCGAGGTCGCGGTCCTCTCGCTCGACGCGTTCGGCCGGCCCGTGCCGGACCTGCCGGTCGGGGTCACCGACTATGCGACGCACGTGCGGGTGCACGGTGACCAGTTCCGCTCCGCCGGGGACGGCGGGCCGGTGCTCGACGGACGGACGGCCGACGACGTGGTGGCCGCGGCCCGGGACGCCGCCGCGGCCGCAGGCATCACGGGTGCGGACCGGGTGCTGTCGAGCCGCGACTGGAGCACCCCGCAGGCACTGATCGAGGGCCTGCTCGCCGTCCTCGCCGCCGGCGCGTCGCTGGTGCAGGTGAGCAACCCGGATCCGGCGGCCACGGAGCGACGGGCCGCGAGCGAGAAGATCACCGCCCGTCTGGACGGCTGACCCCGCCGGTGTAGCCGCCGTCGGCGAGGCCGGCCTCGATCTCGAACCGGTTGCGGGCACCGGGACGGCGCAGCTCTTCCCGGAGATATCGGATCGCGAAGCCGATGCCGTGCCGCGCCCACTGATCGGCGTGGACCGCCTCGTGCCGCAGGATCCGGCGCGACGGTGACCGGCCGGTGAGGAACGCCCCGCCGATCGTCGTCCCCGAGCGGGCGTAGCCGCCGCGCATTCCGGTGCAGAGGTAGAGACCGAACTCGTCGTCGAAGTCGATGCGGCCGCCCCACACGCGCGCCCACAACAGCGCCAGGGCCGTCACCGCGCGGGCCTGCGGGTCACCGCGCGACGCGCGCACAGAACGATCCGCGCGGCGCGCAGTCGTCCGCGCGCTCGATTTCGAGCGCGGACGACCGAAAAGCGCGCGTACGTGCACGAAGTCAGCCGAGCAGCTTCTGCCGCAACGCATCGTCCTTCTCGAGCACCATCTGCTCGAGGCCGGCCTGGAACTGCTCCATCCGTTCCCGCAGCGAGGGGTCGGCCGCGCCGAGGATGCGGGCGGCGAGCAGCCCGGCGTTGCGGGCTCCGCCGATGGAGACGGTCGCAACGGGCACCCCGGCGGGCATCTGCACGATCGACAGCAGCGAGTCCATGCCGTCGAGGTACTTCAGCGGCACCGGCACGCCGATCACCGGAAGGGGCGTCGCGGAGGCGACCATGCCCGGCAGGTGCGCGGCGCCGCCGGCGCCGGCAATGATCACCTTGATGCCACGTCCGGCGGCGTCGCGGGCGTAGTCGAGCATGCGCTGCGGGGTGCGGTGGGCCGAGACGACCCCCACCTCGAAGCGGATGCCGAACTCGACGAGCGCCTCGGCCGCAGCCTGCATCGTCGGCCAGTCCGAGTCGCTGCCCATGATCAGGCCGACCTGTGCTCCGTCAGTCACCGTGAGAATCCCATCCGTCGGTCCACACTCCGTGCGAGAGCCAGTGCGCCGCGCGCTCCGCGCGTTCGCGCACCGCCGCCACGTACTGCGGGTCGTCGATCGACCCGGTCGCGTCCCCGAGCACGTTGACGTGCCCGATCTTGCGGTCCTTGCGCTCACCCTTGCCGTAGAGGTGCACACGCACGTCGGGCATCCGGGCGAACAGGTGGTGCAGCCGCTCGTCCATGCTCATCTCGGGCGCCTCGGGGGCGCCGAGCACGTTCGCCATCACCGTCACCGGCGCGATCGGCGACGTGTCGCCGAGCGGGTAGTCGAGCACCGCACGCAGGTGCTGCTCGAACTGGCCGGTGCGGGCACCGTCCATGCCCCAGTGCCCGGAGTTGTGCGGCCGCATCGCGAGTTCGTTGACGATCAACTCGCCGGTCTCGGTCTCGAACAGCTCGACGGCCATGACCCCGACGACACCGAGTTCGGCGGCGATGCGCAGGGCCAGCTGTTCGGCGGCGGCTTCGACGTCGGCCCGCAGGTTCGGGGCGGGCGCGATGACGACGGCGCATTGCCCGTTCAGCTGCACCGTCTCGACCACGGGCCAGCTCGCGCCCTGCCCGAACGGCGAGCGCGCGACCATCGCGGACAGCTCCCGCCGCCACGAGACCTTCTCTTCGGCGATGAGCGGCACCCCGGCGGCGAGTTGCTCCGCGACGATCCGCTGCGCCTCGTCCACGTCGCCGATGATCCACACACCGCGGCCGTCGTAGCCGCCGCGGGCGGCCTTGATCACGACGGGCCAGCCGTGCTCGTCGCCGAAAGCGGTGAGTTCCTCGACCGAGGTGAGCTCGGCGAACGGCGGCACCGGTGCGCCGAGCTCGGCGAGGCGCCGACGCATCGCGAGCTTGTCCTGCGCATAGATCAGGGCCTGCGGCGGCGGCTGCACGCTGACGCCTTCGCGCTGCAGCGCCTCGAGGTGCTCGGTGGGCACATGTTCGTGGTCGAACGTGAGGGCGTGGACGCCGGTCGCGGCACTGCGCAGCGCGTCGAGGTCGGTGTGGCTGCCGAGTACCACGTCGGGGCTGACCCGGGCGGCCGGATCGTCCGGGCTCGCGGCCAGCACCCGCAGGGTCTGGCCGAGCGCGATCGCGGCCTGGTGGGTCATGCGGGCGAGCTGACCGCCGCCGACCATCGCGACGACCGGCATACCGGCGGGCAGCGTGCGGGGAGTGTGCGAAGGGGTGTCGCCGGCCGCGGGGGCGGGGGTCGCGGCGGCCGAGTCCGGGGGTGTAGCGGTCACGGCTCACCATGGTGTCACAGCGGGCGACGGGGGTGGCGCCGCGCTCCCGCGCGACACCCCCGCGTTCCTGTGGTAAAGCTGATAATCCACCGGCGGGTTCGTGTCTTCGAGCCACGGTTTCGTAGACTCGTCCGGGTGTCTTTCGTCGATGCGGCCGTGAACCGAGTCCCCGAGCCTCTCCGGGGGCTGTTGCTGCGGCACCACGAGCTGATCAAGTTCGCGATCGTCGGCGGCACCACCTTCGTCGTCGACTCGGTCATCTTCTACACCCTCAAGCTCACGGTGCTCGAGGAGAAGCCGGTGACCGCCAAGGTCATCGCCGGGGTGATCGCCGTGATCTGCTCGTACGTCCTCAACCGGGAGTGGTCGTTCAAGAACCGGGGCGGCCGGGAACGGCACCACGAGGCGCTGCTGTTCTTCGCCGTCAGCGGCATCGGCGTGGTCCTGAGCTTCATCCCGCTGTGGATCTCGAGCTACGTGTTCGACCTGCGGGTACCGGACGTCAGCCTCACCGTCGAGAACATCGCCGACTTCGTCAGCGCGTACATCATCGGCAATCTGCTGCAGATGGTCTTCCGGTTCTGGTGCTTCCGCCGCTTCGTGTTCCCGGAGGAGATGAATCCGGACGGGGACGAGGTTCCCGGGCACGAGGAACTCGCCGAGGAAGGCCTGGGACACTCCTGAACCCGGGCTGACTCCGGTCCCGCCCCCACTCACGGTTCAGCGCGGTTCCCGGATCCCCGTGTGGGTGGACTCGTCACGGGTGGAGCCGAGGAACAGTGCGAACAGGGCGGGGCGGCGGCGCTGCAGTTCCAGGCGCCCACCGTCGGCCTCGGTCAGAGCCCGGGCGAGGGCCAGGCCCACACCGGTCGAGCCGGTACCGGAGAAGCCGCGGTCGAAGATGTGCGGCGCCAGCTCGTCGCTGACACCGTCCCCCTCGTCGGTGACCTCCACGCACACCGTCGATCCGCCGCCGAGGGTCGAGACCCGCCGCACGGACACGGTGCACGTGCCGTCGCCGTGCATGAGCGCGTTGTCGACCAGCACCGCGACGGCCTCGCGCAGCCGGGACCCGGTCACCCGGCTGCGCAGCGACGGATCCCCGCTCAGGTGCAATTCCCGCCCCGCTTCCTTGTAGGGGCCTCGCCAGTCCGCGATCACCCCCGTCAGCTCCCCGACGACGGACACCTCGGTGCGCAGTTCGGAACCGCTGTTGCGGGACGCGCGGACCAGTTCGTCGATGGCGGTGGTGAGCCGGTCCACCTGGCGCATCGCTTCCTCGGCTTCCTCGACGACAGCCGGGTCGGTGTGGGTGGACAGCTCGTCGAGGCGCAGCCGCACCGCGGTCAGCCGGGACCGCAGCTGGTGCGAGACGTCGCCGACGAGGGCGTGCTCGCGCTGCAGGCGACCGGCGATCTCGACGGTGGCGGCGTCGAGGACGTCCGAGACGCGGTCGAGTTCGGGGATGCCGTGCCGGCGCGGATCGGGCCGGAAGTCGCCTTCGCCCAGCCGGCGGGCCCGCGCTGCGACGTCGCGCAAGGGGTCCGCCAGCCGGCGCGCGGTGACGACGGCGACGACGGCACCGACAGCCACGGACAGCAGCACGAGCAGCGTCACCCCGACGAGAACCTGCCGCTGCAGCAGACGCATGTCCTCGGACGGCGCCTCGAGCCGCAGGGATCCCGACGTTCCCATCGACAGGGACTCGACCAGTGGGTCGGGCACCGTGGCGGCACCGATGTCGAGCCGGGCCGCGGCGTCCTCGGGGGTCGGGTAGACGACGAGGAGGCGTCCGCCGTCGGGGACGACGAGCCGCAGGGAACTGGTGTCGAGTCCCCCGACCACCAGGCCGTCGGCGCCTTCCTGGGCGATAACCTCCGCGGACATGCGCTCGAGCCGGCCCTGCAGGTCGCGGCGTGCGGTGTCCTCGACGAACAACCAGGCGGTGTAGGCGAGCGGGACTCCGAGCAGCAGGGCCACGAGCAGGGAGCCCGCGAGGACCGCGAACAGGATTCGGCTGCGCACCCCGGCCCCGTCAGTCGGTGTTCAGCCGGAATCCGACACCGCGGACGGTAGCGATGCGTCGTTCCCCGGCCGGGCCCTCGTCGCCGATCTTGCGGCGCAGCCAGGACATGTGCATGTCGAGGGTCTTGGAACCCCGCAGGTCGGCGTCGCCCCAGACCTCCTGCAGGATGGCGTCACGGGAGACCACCTGGCCGGCGTGTTCGAGCAGCACCCGCAGCAGTTCGTATTCCTTGTTGGCGAGGGTGACTTCGGAGCCGTCGACGAGCACGCGCCGGGCCGCCCGTTCGAGCCGGATCCCGGAGACCTCGACGACGTCCTCGGGCTCGCCACCCCCGCGGCGGCGCAGCAGCGCCCGGACCCGGGCCATGAGCTCGGCGAGCCGGAAGGGCTTGCCGACGTAGTCGTCGGCGCCGGCGTCGAGACCGACGACGAAGTCGACCTCGTCGGTGCGGGCGGTGAGCATCAGGACGGCGAGGTCGGAGCGGTGGGCGCGGATCTGCCGGCACACCTCGAGGCCGTCGATGCCGGGCAGTCCGAGATCGAGGATGAGCAGTTCGTACTCACCGGACAGCGCCCGTTCGAGCGCGTCGGGACCGGTCTGCTCGACGGTGACGTCGTACCCCTCCCGGCCCAGCGCGCGGGACAGGGGCGCGGCGATGGCTTCGTCGTCTTCGGCGAGCAGGACTGCGGTCACGGATCCAGCGTACGGATCGGCACCGGGCGCACGGCGCGTTACCAGGCTTTGCGGCTCGGCCCGTCGGTCCGCGGTTCCCCGCCCCGCACCGGGTCGGCGTGGAAGGCCTGCTGATACAGCAGGGCATGCACGCGCTGCACGTCGGGGATGTCGTCGAATTCGAGCGGGTCGTCGGCCGCGGAGACGATGACGAGGGTGCCGGTGCGCAGGATCCGGTCCAGCAGGCCGTGCCGGAACTGCACGTTGCTGATGCGTCCCATCGGGATGTCGATGCCGGAGTGGGTGAGAACGCCCTGCCGGACGAGGACCCGCCGATCGGTGACGATGAAGTGGGTCGACAGCCAGCCGACGAGCGGCGCCAGACACTGCCAGGCGACGATCGCCGCCCACGCCACCGCGAGCACGATCGTCAGGGTGCTCGCGGTGGAGCCGTCGAGCCGGGCCTGGCTCAGGCCGAGCAGAAATCCGGCGAGCGCGGTGGCGAGGAGGAAGATCGCCGCCGGGACGATGAGCATCTTCCAGTGCGGGTGCCGGTGCAGCAGCAGCCGTTCCTCGGCGGCGAGGGCGTCCTCCGGGTATCCCATGCCGGACACGATGACACAGCCGCGATGCGGGGTGCTCGAGGGCGGGTCAGGGCACCGGGCGCAGGTGGGTGATGTCCCCGGCCGACACCGCGATCGGCTCGCCGCCGTCGTCCGGGGTGATGACGATGCGGCCCTGCTCGTCGACGTCGACCGCGACGCCGTGCAGTTCTGTGTCGCCGGGCAGCACCGCTCGCACCCGGCGCCCGAGCGTGCCGCACCGTTCGCGGTACGCCGCGGCCGGTCCGGTGACGTCCCAGCCCGCGACGTACCACTGCTGCCAGCGGCGGCCGAGTTCGCGCAGCAGCCCCTCGGCGAGTGCGGTGCGATCGAGATCGGTCGCCCCGGCGAGCGCGAGCGACGTCGCGGTGGGTACCGGCAACTCGTCCTCGGTGAGCGAGACGTTGAGTCCGATCCCGACCACCACGGCGGGCTCGGGATGGGTTCCGGCGACCTCGGCGAGAATTCCGGCTACCTTCCGGCCCTCGACGAGGACGTCGTTGGGCCATTTCAGCTCGGCATCGACCCCGGTCACCGACCGGATCGCGTCGACGGTCGCGGTGCCGGCCAGCAGCGGCAGCCAGCCCAGGTCGGCGAGGTCGATGCCGGGCATGCGCAGCAGCACCGAGACGATCACCTGAGCGCGGGGAACGCCGGCCCATCCCCGCGAGTGCCGCCCCCGGCCGCCGTGCTGGAACTCGGCGAGCAGCACGCGGCGGTCGGTGCCGGGGTCGCGGGCGACAGCGAGCAGGTCGGCGTTGGTGGAGGCGGTCTCGGTGACCACGTCGAGGCGCCGGTAGAACGCGTCGGGATCGGCGCCGCGCACGAGGGCGGCGCGCAACCGCTCGACGTCGAGTTCGCCTCGCGCGGGCGCGGGGTCGACGGGCGGACGCTGCGGTTCGGGTTCGGTGGGCATCCGCACAGCCTAGGATGGGCGGCGAACCGTACTCGCCGGTAGCTTCAGTTCAATGATTCAACACAAGCGGGGGCTCGGTGCGCGCTCGCTGACTGACGCTCGCTAAGCTCATGGCCCATGACCACTGTCCAGGAGCCGTCCGCGCCCGAGGCGGCGAGCACGCCCGATATCCACACGACCGCCGGCAAGCTGGCGGACCTGCGCAATCGCCAGGCTCAGGCGCAGGCCCCGAGCGGTGCGGCCGCCGTCGAGAAGGTGCACGCGAAGGGCAAGCTCACGGCCCGTGAGCGCATCGAAGCGCTGCTCGACGAAGGCTCGTTCGTCGAGCTCGACCAGCTCGCCCGCCACCGCAGCACCAACTTCGGCCTGGCCGAGAACCGGCCGGTCGGCGACGGCGTCGTCACCGGCTACGGCACCGTCGACGGCCGCGACGTGTGCGTGTTCTCGCAGGACGCGACCGTGTTCGGCGGCAGTCTCGGCGAGGTCTACGGCGAGAAGATCGTCAAGGTCATGGACCTCGCGCTGCGGACCGGCCGTCCTCTGATCGGCATCAACGAGGGCGCCGGCGCGCGCATCCAGGAAGGCGTCGTCTCCCTCGGCCTCTACGGCGAGATCTTCCACCGCAACGTGCAGGCCTCCGGCGTGATCCCGCAGATCTCGCTGATCATGGGCCCGGCCGCCGGCGGACACGTCTACTCCCCCGCCCTGACCGACTTCGTGGTGATGGTCGACCAGACCAGCCAGATGTTCGTCACCGGACCCGACGTCATCAAGACCGTCACCGGCGAGGACGTCACCATGGAGGATCTCGGCGGCGCCCACACGCACATGGTCAAGTCCGGGGTCGCGCACTACGTCGCCGACGGCGAGCAGGACGCCCTGGACTACGTCAAGGACCTGCTGTCGTACCTGCCGAGCAACAATCAGGCCGCCGCGCCCCGCACGGCGCCGACCGACCCGATCGTCGGCTCGATCGAGGACTCGCTCACCGAGGAGGATCTCGAGCTCGACACCCTGATCCCGGATTCGGCGAACCAGCCCTACGACATGCACGAGGTGATCCGTCGCCTGCTCGACGACGACGAGTTCCTCGAGGTGCAGGCCGAGCGCGCCCAGAACATCATCGTCGGCTTCGGCCGCGTCGACGGCCGCAGCGTCGGCATCGTCGCCAACCAGCCCACCCAGTTCGCGGGCTGCCTGGACATCGACGCTTCGGAGAAGGCCGCGCGCTTCGTGCGCACCTGCGACGCGTTCAACGTCCCGATCGTCACCCTCGTCGACGTGCCGGGCTTCCTGCCGGGCACCGAGCAGGAGTACAACGGCATCATCCGCCGCGGCGCGAAGCTGCTGTACGCGTACGGCGAGGCCACCGTCGGCAAGATCACCGTCATCACGCGCAAGGCCTACGGCGGCGCGTACGACGTGATGGGCTCGAAGCACATGGGTGCGGACGTCAACCTGGCGTGGCCGACCGCGCAGATCGCCGTGATGGGCGCCTCCGGTGCCGTCGGCTTCGTCTACCGCAAGCGCCTGCTCGAAGCGGCCAAGAACGGCGAGGACGTCGACGCGCTGCGCCTCGAGCTGCAGAACGAGTACGAGGACACCCTGGTGAATCCGTACGTCGCCGCCGAGCGCGGCTACGTCGACGCGGTCATCCCGCCGTCGCACACGCGCGGGCAGATCGTGGCGGCCCTGCGGCTGCTCGAGCGCAAGATGGTCACGCTGCCGCCGAAGAAGCACGGGAACATCCCCCTCTGACGGCCACTCGGCCGAGACCATCCCGGCCGGTTCGGTTCCGCCGAGCCGGCCGGGCCCCGACCCACGAGAGGGACGACATGACTTCGAACGCGCAGCGCGCCCGCTCCCGCGCCCTGCCCGCCGCCTCCGGTAACCTCCCGGGAGGTGTGTTGTGACTGCGGTAGCTGAGGAGAAGACCATCATCGACACCGAGGTGACCGAGGTCGCAGCGGCCGAGTCGGCAGAGTCGGCCGAGTCGACGGCGCCGGCGGCCGAGACCGCCGGCCCCGAGACGTCCGCGGCGATCCGGATCGTCAAGGGCAACCCCTCGGATGTCGAGATCGCCGCGCTGGTCGCGGTGCTCGCCGCGGCCTCCGGATCCGCCGCCCCGGCAGAGGACGACCGCCCGCGCGAGACGTGGGGCGACCCCACGCGGATGCACCGCCGGACGGCGCCGTTCTCGCCGTACTCGTACCCGAACCTGGGCTGATCGTGGCCAGGCTGGTGCTCGCGTCGGCGTCCCCGGCCCGGCTGTCCGTGCTGCGCGCGGCCGGGGTCGACCCGATCGTGCGGGTCTCGGCGGTGGACGAGGATGCACTGATCGCCGAGCTCGGTCCCGGCGCGGCACCCGAACTGGTGGTCACCGAGCTCGCGAGGGCGAAGGCGGCGGACGTCGTGCCGGCCCTCGTGCGCGACGGTCTCGGTGACGACACCCTCGTCGTGGGCTGCGACTCGATGCTGCTGGTCGACGGGCAGCTCCAGGGCAAGCCGGGCACGGTGGAGGTCGCCCGCGAGCGCTGGCGGGCGATGGCGGGCCGCAGCGCCGACCTGCTCACCGGCCACAGCGTCCTGCGCCTGGGCGGCGGCGAGGTCGTCGCCCGCGCCGCCGGCCACAGCAGCACCACCGTCCACTTCGGCCGCCCCACCGACGCCGACCTCGAGGCCTACCTGGCCAGCGGCGAGCCGCTGCAGGTGGCGGGGGCGTTCACGCTCGACAGCCTCGGCGGGTGGTTCGTCGAGCGCGTCGAGGGCGACCCGTCCTCGGTGATCGGGATCGGCCTGCCGCTGGTGCGACGACTGCTCGCCGAGGTGGGCGTGTCGGTGGCGCGGCTCTGGGCGTCGAACACCGCCGAGGCCCCTTCTATTTAGGATTGCCTTCCCTTAACATCGAGGCATGAGCGATCCCCATGCCCTGCCCATGTCCGAGCGCGACTCCGCCCACCTGCCCGGCCACTGGCTGCTCGCTCGCCTCGGCAAGCGCGTGCTGCGTCCCGGCGGCGCGGGGATGACCACGCGCCTGCTCGCCGACGCGGGCATCGAGGGCAGCGACGTCGTCGAACTCGCCCCCGGCCTCGGTCGGACCGCGCGGGAGATCCTGGCTTCGGCGCCGCTCTCGTACACCGGCGTCGAGCACGACGAGACCGCCGCGGCGCTGACCCGCGACGCGATCGGCGACCGCGGTCGCTGCGTCGTCGCGGACGCCGCGGCCACCGGCCTTCCCGATGCGGACGCCGACGTCGTCGTCGGCGAAGCGATGCTCACCATGCAGACCGACGCCGCCAAGGCCCGCATCGTCGCCGAGGCCGTGCGCACGCTGCGCCCCGGTGGCCGGTACGCGATCCACGAGCTCGCCCTCGTGCCCGACGAGCTCGACGACGCGGTGAAGACCGAGATCCGGCAGGGCCTGGCCCGCTCCATCAAGGTCAACGCCCGTCCGCTCACCGTCGCCGAGTGGCGGTCCCTGCTCACCGACGCCGGCCTGCGCGTCGACGTCGTGCGGCTCGCCCCGATGGCGTTGCTGCGGCCCGCGCGGTTCGTCGCCGACGAGGGCGTCCTCGGCACCCTGCGCTTCGTACGCAACGTGCTGCGCGACGGCGACGCCCGCAAGCGGGTGCTGGGCATGCGCGCGACGTTCACGACGTACCGCAAGTCGATCGCGGCCGTGGCGATCGTCGCGGCGAAGCCGCGGTAGGGCGATCGTCGCGGCGAAGCCGCGGTAGGGCGATCGTCGCGACGAAGCCGCGGTAGGGCGATCGTCGCGACGAAGCCGCGGTAGCCTGCGGTCGTGAGCCCCGCCGCGCCGCAGCCCGAACCCGCCGCCCCCGCCCTGTCGCACCTCGCCGACGTCCGCGACGCCGTCGAGCCCTACCCGGACCGACCGCGCCCGCAGCGCGTCCTCGTCGCCGAGGGGGCCCGCGTCGTGGTCTTCGCCTTCGACGCCGGGCAGGAACTGCGCGAGCACACGGCCGCGTTTCCGGTCCTGCTGCAGGCCCTCACCGGCCACCTGCAGGTGACCGCCGACGGGCGCACCGTCGACCTCGAGCCGGGCGGGGTGGTGCACATGACCACCCGCCTGCCGCACGCGGTACGAGCAGTCGAGCCGTCGCGGCTCATGCTGACGATGCTCGATCCAGCCGCGCGCTGAGCGCCGCCGCGATCGACGCCGCCTTCGCCTTGGCGCGGTCGGCGTTCGTCCCGGCGAACAACTCGTCGACGGCCTCGTTCCACAGCCGCACCCAGCGGTCGAATCGGGCCGCGTCGAGCCCGTACTGGCGGTGCAGCGCGGCATGCACCGGCACCAGGGCGCCGCGGTAGCGGCCGGTGCGCAGCAGCACCTGCTCCCAGAAGTCCCCGATCGTCGGGAGATGGTCGTCGAGGCCGATCACGGCGAGGGTCGAGAACGGCGCCTCGAGCACGGGATCGACCAGCGCGCGCTCGTAGAACCGGCGCAGCAGCCGATCGATGTCGGCGCGGGTCGCGAGGTCCGTCGGGGCGGACGGGGAGCACAGCACGTTGCCCGACGGTACCGCCTAGAATCGACGGCGCACGTCGTCACCGGATTGTCGATCACCGAACTGTCACCACTGCCTCAGGAGCCACCTGTGCCCGTCGCGCCCGACGCCAACCCGTCCTTCGCCGCCTACGCCGATCCGACCCGCCTGGTGTCGACGGAGTGGCTGTCCGCCCACCTGGGCGCACCCGAGGTGAAGGTCGTCGAATCGGACGAGGATGTGCTGCTGTACGACGTCGGCCACATCCCCGGCGCCGTGAAGATCGACTGGCATCTCGACCTCAACGACCCGGTCACCCGCGACTACATCGACGGCGCCCAGTTCGCCGCCCTGATGGACCGCAAGGGCATCCGCCGCACCGACACGGTCGTCATCTACGGCGACAAGTCGAACTGGTGGGCCGCCTACGCGCTGTGGGTGTTCACGCTGTTCGGTCACGAGGACGTGCGTCTGCTCGACGGCGGCCGCGACGCCTGGATCGCCGAGAACCGCGACACCACCCTCGACATCCCGGTGAGCACCACCAGCGGCTACCCGGTGGTCGAGCGGAACGACGCCGCGATCCGGGCGTTCAAGGACGACGTCCTTGACCACCTCGGCAAGGGACCGCTCGTGGACGTGCGCTCCCCGCAGGAGTACACGGGCGAGCGCACCCACATGCCGGACTACCCCGAGGAAGGTGCGCTGCGCGGCGGGCACATCCCCACCGCGGTGTCCATTCCGTGGGCGCGGGCAGCGGCACCGGACAGCCGGTTCCGGTCGCGCACCGAGCTCGAGGAGATCTACGCCGACATCCCGCGGGACGCCGACGTCGTCGCGTACTGCCGCATCGGCGAACGGTCGAGCCACACGTGGTTCGTGCTGACCCATCTCCTCGGCTACGAGCACGTCCGCAACTACGACGGGTCGTGGACCGAGTGGGGCAATGCGGTACGGGTGCCGATCGTCAAGGGCGAGGAGCCCGGAGAGGTGCCGGCCCGGTGACCCTGCCCGCACCTCTCGCCGAGATCGTCGACGACTTCGCCGCGGTCGACGGCCAGGACAAGCTGCAGCTGCTGCTCGAGTTCAGCCGGGAACTTCCGCCGATTCCCGCCGAACTCGAGGAGGCGGCGATGGAGCCGGTGCCCGAGTGCCAGTCACCGCTGTTCCTGTCGGTCGACACGGCCGACCGTGAGCATGTGCGGCTGCACTTCAGCGCGCCCCCCGAGGCCCCGACCACCCGCGGCTTCGCGTCCATCCTGCATCAGGGGCTCGACGGCCTCAGTGCCGAACAGATCCTCGAGGTCCCCGACGACTTCTACTCGGCCCTCGGCCTGGCCGAAGCTGTCAGCCCGCTGCGCCTGCGAGGGATGAGCGCAATGCTGGCGCGCATCAAGCGGCATCTGCGCACCTGAGATGTCATGGAGTTCACCGAGCTGGCGGACTACCCGATCCCGGCGGGTGTGCTGACCGAATGGCTGCCGTGCGCCGCGGAGGATGCCTGGACGACCGATCCGCGGCCGGTGTCGTACGTCCACGAGGCGCATCTGCGCCGCACCGCGGGCAGCCGATACGGCGACGTTCCGGATGCGTGGCTGGGTACCGCCTTCGAGGTCCGCGGGCATCTCGAACAGGAACCGTTCCGGCGGGCCCTCGAACGCTGGATCGACCGCCACGAACCGCTGCGCAGCCACGTCGCCCTGGGCGGCGACGCGGCCGCCGGCGCGACCCGGCGCACCGCGCCCGCCGGCGCGACCCGGCGCACCGCGCCCGCCGGCGCGACCCGGCGCACCGCGCCCGCCGGCGCGACCCGGCGCACCGCGCCCGCCGGCGCGACCCGGCGCACCGCGCCCGCCGGTGCGGTGTCGGTCCGGTACGTCCGACACCTGCCCTCCGCTCCGGACGACATCCGCGAGCACCTCGAGCAACTGCTCGCCGACTGCACCGAACCGCACACGTGGCCGGCGTACGTCTTCGCCACCCTCGAACCCGAGGACGCGGACGCGTCCGGCTCGTCGTTCACGGTGTTCTTCGCCGCTGACCCTGCCGTGGCCGACGCCTACTCGGTCGTCCTGGTCGCCCACGAGATCACCGCCCTGTACGAGCAGGAGCGATCCGGCCGGCCGGCCGGATTGTTCCCCGTGGGCAGCTACATCGACTTCGGTGCCGCGGAACGGGCGGACGCCGCCGACCTGGCCGGCGACCACGAGGCCGTGCGGATCTGGCGAGACGCCCTGACCGCCGGCGGCGGCATGCCCGAGTTCCCGTTGCCCCTCGGCCCCCGGCCCGTCGACGGGTCGCCGCAGCGTCGGCTGTCCGTGCGGATGCTCGACGACGAACGGGCCAACCGGTTCGCCGCCCGCTGCCGGGAGGCCGGGCACGGATTCTTCGCCGGCACGCTGGCGTGTCTCGCCCGGGCCGCGGTCGAACTCGCGGGGATCGAACTGTTCCGGACGATCGCGCCCGCCCACACCCGCAGCGGCCCGATGTGGGCCGGAGCCCTCGGCTGGTTCGTGGGGCTGCGTCCGGTCGAGATCGACACGACCGGGACCGCGGACTTCGCGACGCTCGTGGCGCGCGCCGGTGCCGAACTGCGCCGCACCCGGGCGAGCGCCCGGGTCCCGTTCGACCTCGTCGGCGAACTGCTGGGGATACCCATGCGACCGCGATTCCTGGTGTCGTACATGGATGTTCGCTTCGTCCCCATGGCCGCGCAGTGGCCGCAGTGGAACGCCCGGAC
The DNA here is from genome assembly GCF_000256505.1 of Rhodococcus sp. P14. NCBI lineage: Bacteria > Bacillati > Actinomycetota > Actinomycetes > Mycobacteriales > Nocardiaceae > Rhodococcus > Rhodococcus sp. P14. The sequence goes on from NZ_AJFC01000221.1 coordinate 30,480, forward strand.
ACTGCGCAGCCGCAGCTACACGCACGACGTGTTCCTGTGGTTCAACCGCAGCCCGAAGGGCGTGAACCTGGCGGGCCGGTTTCCCGACACGCCGACCGCCGCGGCCAACGTGCCGCCGTTCGTCGAGCGGGTCCGAGAATTGATGCACGAGGTGAGCGAGGGTCGCGCGTGGGACACGCCGGAACCCGCGAACCGGGGCGATCCGACTACCGACCGGTAACGTTGCCGGGTTCCGGGCGACCCGTAGGGTGTAGTGGCTATCCGGTTACATCGTCTATCGGATTGGCGCCTACACTCCCAGAGACGGCAATAACCTAACGATCGATCAACAGGAGGCTCCGTGCCCAGTCATGCCAGCGCGCACATCACGAAGGTGCTCGTCGCCAACCGCGGCGAGATCGCTGTGCGGGTCATCCGAGCCGCCAAGGACGCCGGTTACGGGAGCGTGGCCGTCTACGCAGAACCCGACGCCGACGCCCAGTTCGTGAAGCTCGCCGACGAGGCATTCGCGCTCGGTGGCCAGACCTCCGCCGAGTCCTACCTGGTGTTCGACAAGATCCTCGACGCCGCCCGCAAGTCCGGCGCCGACGCGATCCACCCCGGCTACGGCTTCCTGTCCGAGAACGCCGACTTCGCCCAGGCCGTGATCGACGCCGGCCTGATCTGGATCGGCCCCTCCCCGCAGGCCATCCGCGACCTCGGCGACAAGGTCACCGCACGGCACATCGCCGAGCGCGCCCAGGCCCCGATGGCCGCGGGCACCAAGGACCCCGTCGCCAATGCCGACGAGGTCGTGGAGTTCGCGAAGGAGTACGGCGTGCCGGTCGCGATCAAGGCGGCCTTCGGCGGTGGCGGCCGCGGCATGAAGGTCGCGCACTCCATCGAGGAGATCCCCGAGCTGTTCGAGTCCGCGACCCGCGAGGCCGTCGCCGCCTTCGGCCGCGGCGAGTGCTTCGTCGAGCAGTACCTCGACAAGGCCCGCCACGTCGAGGCGCAGGTCATCGCCGACCAGCACGGCAACGTCATCGTCGCCGGCACCCGCGACTGCTCGCTGCAGCGCCGCTTCCAGAAGCTCGTCGAGGAGGCCCCCGCGCCGTTCCTGACCGACGAGCAGCGCCGCCGCATCCACGAGTCCGCCAAGGCCATCTGCCGCGAGGCCGGCTACTACGGCGCCGGCACGGTCGAGTACCTGGTCCAGGGCGACACCGTCTCCTTCCTCGAGGTCAACACCCGCCTGCAGGTCGAGCACCCGGTCACCGAGGAGACCGCGGGCATCGACCTGGTGCGCCAGCAGTTCCGCATCGCCAACGGCGAGAAGCTCGAGATCACCGAGGATCCGACCCCGCGCGGGCACGCGTTCGAGTTCCGCATCAACGGCGAGGACGCCGGCCGCGGCTTCCTGCCGGCCCCCGGCCCGATCAGCGTGTACCGCGAGCCCTCGGGCCCGGGTGTGCGCGTCGACTCCGGCGTGGTGCAGGGCGACGTCATCGGCGGGCAGTTCGACTCGATGCTCGCCAAGCTGATCGTCACGGGCGAGACCCGGCAGCAGGCGCTCGAGCGCGCCCGCCGCGCCCTGGCCGAGTTCGAGGTCGACGGCCTGGCCACCGTGATCCCGTTCCACCGGCACATCGTCGAGCACCCCGCGTTCGTCGGGGACGGCGAGAAGTTCGACGTCTACACCAAGTGGATCGAAACCGAGTGGGAGAACACCGTCGAGCCGTACACCGGCGGTGCGGCCGCGACCGAGGACGAGGACGAGGCCCTGCCGCGGCAGAACGTCGTCGTCGAGGTCGGCGGCCGTCGCGTCGAGGTGTCGCTGCCCGGTCAGTTCACCCTCGGCGCCGGTGGCGCTGCGGCCGGCGGGGCGCTGCGCAAGAAGCCGAAGCCGCGCAAGCGCGGCGGCGCCCACGGCGGTAAGGCCTCCGGTGACGCGGTCACCGCGCCGATGCAGGGCACCGTCGTCAAGGTCGCGGTCTCCGAGGGCCAGGAGGTCGCCGAGGGCGACCTGATCGTGGTGCTCGAGGCCATGAAGATGGAGAACCCGGTCAACGCGCACAAGGCCGGTGTCGTCACGGGCCTGGCGGTCGAGCCGGGCGCCGCCATCACCCAGGGCACGGTGCTCGCCGAGCTCAAGTAGTCCCGCGTCCGACGGCGCGCCCCCGGAATCCTCGGATTCCGGGGGCGCGCCGTCGGCCGTCCCGGGTCTAGGGTGGTGACATGGCCGATTCACCGGAAATCCGTGTCGGCACGGTCGAGCGCGAGCAAGCTCAGGTCCTGCTCGGCGAGCACTTCGGTGCCGGCCGGCTCACCCTCGCCGAATTCGAGGACCGCAGCGGTCGCATCGCCGCCGCCACCACCCGCCGCGACCTCGCACTCCTGTTCACCGACCTGCCTCCCCTGACCGGCCGGACCGACGGACGTCGGCGCGGGTGGTGGTTCCTGGTCCCGGTCGTGGTGCTCGGACTGTTGGCGCTCCACGCACTCCTGGAACCGGGCGTGTGGATCATGACGGGCGCGGGCGCCGCCGCCACCGTCGCCGTCCTCGCCGTCCGCGCCCGCGGCGGGCGGCCACGTCCGGCCGAGCCGGCCTTCCTGCGCGATGTCGCTCCGGCCCCCGCCCCCCGGGAACCGCAACCGCCCGCCCCCCGCGACATTCCCGACGTGGTGTGGCTGCTGGCGATGAGCATGTTCGCCGTCGCCCCGGCCCTGGTACTGCGGCATCCGGTGGCGCTGCTGATCTCCGCGGTCGCGCTGATCCTGATCATCTCCAGAGCATTCCGGACCGGCACCGGCGGGACCGGTCGCTGACGACACATTAGTGTGGACCCATGGCCGACTCCCCCGAGGTCCGTATCGGCACCGTCGAACGCGAACAGGCACTGAACCTGCTCGGTGAGCACTTCGGTGCCGGCCGGCTCACCCTCGCCGAATTCGACGAGCGCAGCGCGAAGGCGGCAGCGGCCACCACCCGCGCCGAGCTCGACACCTTGTTCACCGACCTGCCCCCCGCGACCCCGAACACGCCTGCGCCGGTACAGGACACCGCGAAGGCCGAGCAGTGGGAGAAGTGGCGCACCACCGCCATGGCGCTGGTCCCGTTCGTCGCGCTGGTGCTGTTCTTCGCCTTCGACAACTGGCTGTGGTTCCTGCTGATCCCGGTCGCGGGAATCCTGTTCTCCGCGACCAAGGGCACGAAGGGTGGCTGCTGAGTGGAGCCCGTCGAGATCAACGCGGGCAACTGGTATCTGCTCGCCGAGGACCCCGAGGCGTGGGCCGCGGACACCGGCTACCACTGGTCGGTCCGGGAGGCGACGACCGCCGCCGTCGAAGCCACCGTCCAACTGCGTCCCGACGGGACGCTGACCGGCACCGCCGAACCCGGCGGCTCCGCCGCCCTGGCCGCGGGTTCGGCGGGCG
>NZ_AJFC01000222.1:0-1894 GCF_000256505.1 Rhodococcus sp. P14
GGCCGTGCGACGGTTCGCCGAGGGCGCCTGGGGCATGACGGTCACCGAACGTCCATGACCGCCCGGTTCGCGCCGGTGACGCTCACGCTCGTGGTCGTCACCGTGCTGCTCATGCTGCCGGGCGATACGACCCCGTCCGGCTTCCCGCACGCCGACAAGATCACGCACGCGCTGATGTTCGCGGTGCTCGCGTACGCCTCCCGCTTCGCCCGGATCCCGCCCGCCACGACCGTCGCCTGGCTCGCCGTGTACGCGGCGCTCACCGAGGTCCTCCAGGCCGCCGTCGCGGTGCGCCGGTCGGGGTCGGTGTGGGACTGGTGCGCGGACCTGGCCGGGGCGCTGCTCGGCATCGCGCTGTACGCCGCGGTGCGTCGTCGTTCCCGCGCACGGACGTAGGCGCCCGCGACCGCCGGGACGACTTCCCCGCCGCCCGGGACGTCGCGAACAGCGAGAACGGACGCCGGTCGTGGTGTCGCCGCCGGACGGTACGCTGCGCGTATGCCGCATCCCGTCATGTTCGACGAGGCCGATCCGCTGCTGACACGGATACGTGGGCTGGCGCTGACCTTCCCGGGTGCCGCCGAGAAGATCTCGCACGGCAGGCCGTTCTTCTACACGAGGACTGCGTTCGCCGTGTACGGCGGGTCCGTCAAGGCCACGGGCGTGCAGTTCCCGCGATCGCTGATCGTCAAACCGGACGCCGCCGAGCGCGAGGCCCTGCTCGGGCAGCCCCACACCTACGACCCGGCGTACCTCGGTCCGTCGGGGTGGATCGGGTTCGATCTGGAGCGGGCCGACGTCGACTGGGACGAGATCGCCGAGTTGCTCGACATGTCGTTCCGGGTCACGGCGCCGGCGAGGCTGGTGCGCGAGTGGGACGGTCGCGTCGGATGATCCGGGTCGCGCGGTAGCGTCGGTCCGGATCTCACCCGAGCAGAGCCTGCCCGAGTCGGTCCCGATCGGCGGTCGTGAGCCCCAATCCGTCGTCGAGGTACCGGTCGAACGACCCGAATTCGTCCTCGGCCGTCGCGAACGCCACCTCGAGGTACTCGGCGCGGACGCCGAGAACGGATTCGAGGTCCGCACGCTCGACTCCCTTCGCGGTGAGCGCGGCGAGAATCGGTTCGAACGCCGGCAGCAGCATCTCGTTGGTCCGCAGGTAGTCCTCGAACACCGAGTCGCGATCCACACCGAGCGCCAGCAGCAGCACGGCTGCGGCCCAGCCGGTGCGGTCCTTGCCGGTGGTGCAGTGCACGAGAACCGGGGTCCCGTCCTCGACGAGCAGCGAGCGCAGCAGCGTCCGGTACGCCGCCCGGGCGCTCGGCAGCAGCACGAAGTCGCGATAGCTGCCCCGCAGGTACTCGGCGCCACGGCCGTCCCCGAGAACCTCCCGGGCGAACGCGGCGTCGGTCAGCAACTCCTTCATGTGTGCGGCGATCGAACCGTGCTCACGATCGGCGAGCACGTCGAGCGGCACATGCCGGACGCCGGCCGGCACCCGGTCGGGCGCCGCCTCCCGTTCCGCGGCCGTTCGCAGATCCACGACCGTCGTCAGCCCCAGTCCTTCGAGTGCGCGCGCATCCGCGTCGGTGACCCGGCTCAGGTCGGTCGAGCGGTACACCACGCCCCAGCGCACCGACGCGCCGTCCCCGGTGGTCCACCCGCCGAGGTCGCGCAGGTTGGGGATCGACTTCGGTTCGAGCCCGGGCCCCGGCGTTCGGGCAGGGCTACCGGCGGCGGAGTCCGACATGGGCCCACCCTAACGGGGTGGGTTCACGCTGTCGTGACCGTGCCACCGGCGTCGCGCGGCCGGGGAACTCCGGCAGCCCGGTGACGGTGTCCGTGTGTGCCCCCTCGTCGACCGATCGATCGACACGGGTACCGGCTGGGCCGG
>NZ_AJFC01000223.1:0-1941 GCF_000256505.1 Rhodococcus sp. P14
TCCGTGGTGACACCGGATTCCGGCACCGTGGTGACACCGGAGGCGTCCCGTGCCAGCACGGTGGTGCCCACGCCGACGCGGGAGGAGACTGAGACGGTCCGGGAGGAGGCCGGGGTGCGGCAACGAGTGATCCAGCTACTCGTCGTGGTCACTGCGGTGCTGGTCGCGGCGATCGCCGCCACGGTGGACCGGTCGCCGACGGGACTGCGGGATCCGGCGCGCACGCTCCTGCTCGGGCCGCGCGAGTCCTTCGCCGCCGCCGAGGGCCCGTTCCTCCCGGTGTTCGGGCCGACCGAACTGGGGCTGTTCCTCGGCGCCGGTGTGGCGTTCGTCGTGGCCGGGGCGATCGCATGGAACACCCGCCCGCACGACCTGACCGGTCCTCTCATCCTCATGGCCGGCCTGCTGTGGTTCCTCGGCGGTCTGCGGCGCTCCGGCGAACCCGTGGCCTTCACCGTCGGCGCGGTGGCGACGAACCTGTACCTACCCGTCCTGCTCCAGGCCCTCGTGGGATTCCCGACCGGTCGGCTGGAACGACCGTGGCAACGCCTGTTCGTCGGAGCCGCCTGGATCCTCGCCACCGTCGGCATCGTGGCCGAGTGGCTGTTCTTCGATCCGCGGACCGCACCCGCGGCATCCCCGTCGACATCGACGAATCTACTTCTCCTGCGCGATGATCCGTCCCTCGCGCGGACCGTGCAGCTCGTCGTCGGGTTCTGCGCGTTCCTGATCGTGGTGACGCTCGTGGTGGTGGTGATCGTGCGCTGGCGTTCGGGGTCGCCCGCGTACCGGTCGGGATTCGCACCGCTCGGGGTCGCATACGGCCTCTCGGCGGTGATCACACTCGCCGTGCTCTCCAGCGCGGTGAACCTGCCCTGGTCGCCCCCGACCTGGGTGCTCAACCTGCGCTACCCGGCCACGGCGTTGTTCCCGCTCGCGGTCGCGATCGGCCTACTCCGGTACCGGCTCGCCCGAGCTGCGGTCAGCGACGCGATGGTCGAGATCGGCACCGCGCCGCTCGGTGCCGGGTTCGTCGACGCGCTCCGACGCGCCGTGCACGACCCGAGCCTGGTGCTGTGGACGTACGTCCCGGAGCGGGCGGCGTACGTCGATCCGGACGGTGCGGTGCGTGCTCTGCCCCGCCGCTCGGATCCCCGGGCGGCGACCGTCCTCGAGCGCGCCGGCACACCGGTCGGCGCGCTGGTGTACGACCCGTCGCTCGAGACGCAACCCGAGCTGCTCGCCGCGGTCCGCAGCGCCACCGGCCTGGCCCTCGAGCACGAGCGGCTGCACGCGGACCTGCAGCTCCGGCTCGACGAGGTGCGGCGCTCCCGCGAACGGATCGTCACGGCCGGTGACGTCCAGCGCCGGCGCCTCGAGCGCGACCTGCACGACGGTGCGCAGCAGCGTCTCGTCGCCGCGTCGCTGCTGCTGCGCCGTGCACAGCGTGCCGGGGACGAGCCGACCCTGCGGCGGCTGCTCGCGGACGGTGCCGCCGAACTCGACGTCGCGCTGCGGGAACTGCGAGAGCTCGCCAGAGGCGTGTATCCGGCGGTGCTCACCGAGCGCGGACTCGCGGCGGCGCTGCGCTCACTGGCCGAGCGGGCACCCGTGCCCGTGGACATCGACGACGCGCTCGGCGAACGCCCCTCGGCCCCCGTCGAACTCGCCGCGTACCTCATCGGCGCGGAGGCCGTCACCAACGCCGGTAAGCACTCCGGGGCCACCGCCGTCCGGATCGGCCTGCACCGGACGGGCGACATGCTGCGTATGACGATCGGGGACAACGGGTGCGGTGGCGCGCGGCCGACGCCCGGCGGGGGGCTCGACGGGCTGCGCGATCGGACGGCCGCGCTCGGCGGCGAGTTCGTCCTCGACAGCCCCGAGGGCGGCGGCACGACCGTCGACGTCACCCTGCCGTTCCGCGTCGACGCCGGGTCC